>JAAYYJ010000261.1 GCA_012515455.1 Oligosphaeraceae bacterium | reverse complement strand
GGATGTCCTGCGCCTGCAGCAGGCCGGCGCGAGAGGTTTTTTAATTGGCGAGAGCCTGATGCGGGCCGAGCATCCGGGTCAGAAACTCCGGGAGCTGTTATGAGGACCTTGGTGAAATTCTGTGGTCTGACCCGGGTCGAAGACATCCTGTCCGCCGCTGCGGCGGGGGCGGATTATCTCGGTTTCGTGCTGGTTCCCGGCTCGTTGCGCTGCCTGGACCAGGCCCAGCTGCCGGCGCTGCTGGCAGCCGTCCCCGCCGGCCTGCCGACTGTGTTCGTGACCGCCGACCTGCCCCTGCCCGAACTGCAGCGCCTGATTGCGGCTTTCCGCCCGGCAGTGGTGCAATTGCACGGCCAGGAGAGCCCGGATTACGCCCGGGCCATCCGCGGCGCTGCAGTCTGGAAAGCGGTGCCGCTGACCCGACCGCAGCAGATCGAGCAGTTCGCGGGCTTCCCGGCGGAATACCTGGTCGCAGATGCGGCCCGGGGCGGCTCCGGACGCTGTTGCGACTGGGAACTGGCCGCACAGCTGGCCGACCGGCGGAAAATCTTCCTGGCGGGCGGTCTGGGGCCGGGGAATGCCGCCGCGGCGTTGCGCTGCTGCCCGGCCGCCGGCATTGATGCCTGCAGTGGCATCGAGCGTTCGCCAGGTCAAAAAGACCCGGAAAAAATGCGTCTGTTCATGCGCGCGGTCCGGTCTGACGATATCTTGAGTTCAGAAGTTCAGAAAGTACAATCAGGAGAGCAATTATGAATACCCATTATGGCATCTATGGCGGGCAGTATGTCGCCGAGACATTGATGCCCGCATTGGCTGAGCTGGAAACCGAGTATCTTGCCGCGCGCGCAGACCAGGAGTTCCAAAACGAATACCGGCAGCTGCTGAAAAATTACGTCGGGCGGGAATCGCCATTGTATTTCGCCCGGCGCCTGAGTCAATCTTTGGGCGGCGCGAGCATCTACCTCAAGCGCGAGGACCTGAACCACACCGGCGCGCATAAGATCAACAACACGATCGGGCAGGGCCTGCTGGCCCGGCGCATGGGCAAGAAGCGCCTGATTGCCGAGACCGGCGCCGGGATGCACGGCGTGGCCACCGCCACGGTGGCCGCCCTGCTGGGGATGGAATGTGAGGTCTTCATGGGCAGCCAGGATATCCAGCGGCAGGCGGTCAATGTGGAGAGGATGAACACCCTGGGGGCCGTGGTCCACCCGGTCAGCGAGGGCTCCGCGACTCTGAAAGATGCCATGAATGAAGCCCTGCGGGATTGGACCGCCCGGTTCAAGGATACGTTTTATCTGATCGGCACGGTGGCAGGACCACACCCGTACCCGTTGCTGGTGCGCGATTTCCAGGCCGTGATCGGGCAGGAAGCCCGGCGGCAATGCCTGGAGCAGTGCGGCCGTCTGCCTTCTCAGGTCATCGCCTGCGTCGGGGGCGGCAGCAACGCCATGGGGATCTTTGCCGGCTTCGAGGCTGACTCCGGGGTACAGCTGGTCGGGGTCGAGGCCGGCGGCAAGGGCCTGCAGAGCGGCGAACACGCGGCCAGCATCTGCGGCGGGCGGGTCGGGATACTGCATGGCTGCAAGACTTATCTGCTGCAGGATGGCGACGGGCAGATTCTCGACACCTTCTCGGTCTCCGCCGGTCTCGATTATCCCGGTGTGGGGCCGGAGCACAGCTTCATGGCTGACAGCGGCAGCGCGCATTATGTGACCGCCAATGACGACGAAGCGGTGGCGGCTTTCGACCTCCTGGCCAAGTACGAGGGCATCATCCCGGCCCTGGAGAGCTCCCACGCCCTGGCTTATGCCATCCGCATCGCCGGGGAATATAAGCCGGACACCATTCTGCTGGTGAACCTCTCCGGCCGGGGTGACAAGGACATGGACACGGTCCGGAAATTCAAACAGCAGCAGCCCTCAGCCACACCGGGGCTGGGCAACAGCATCTGAGAAGGAATGCCGATATGGACAAACTAAGCAAAATTTTCGCCTCCTGCCGCCAGCAGGAGCGTGCCGCTCTGATTATTTTCTGCAGTTGCGGCTTCCCTGACCTGGAGCGCAGCGAGCAGGCCATCGAGGCGGCCATCGAGGCCGGCGCGGACATCATCGAATTGGGGGTTCCGTTCTCGGACCCCATGGCCGACGGAGCGGTAATCCGGCAGGCTTCGGGAGTGGCGTTGCGCAATGGCGCGACCCTGGCCGGGATACTGGACCTGGCCGCGCGCGTGTCGCACAAGCATCCTGAGACTGGTTTCATACTGTTCAGTTATATGAATGTGCTGTTCAATTATGGCCTGGACCGGGTGTGCCGGAAATTGTCTGCCATCGGCGTCGATGGTATTCTGGCCGTGGACCTGCCCCTCGAGGAAGCAGCTGAACTGGAACTGCCCTGCCGGGATAATGGACTGCACCTGATCCCGCTGGTCTCGCCGGCCACCTCGCCACAACGCGCCGCCGCCATCACCGCCCGGGCGACCGGCTTCGTCTACAGCGTGAATGTCTGCGGCGTGACCGGGGTACGGGAAGAACTGCCCGCGGAAATGGCCGCCCAGCTGGCGGAACTGAAAAAAATCTCCCCGGCGCCGGTGGCGGCCGGCTTCGGAGTCACAGACGGCGCGGCCGCCCGCAGGATCAGCCAGGTCGCCGACGGAGTGATCGTCGGCTCCGCAGTGGTGAAAATCCTGGCCCGGGAACAGGATTTCCAGGTGTCGCTGGAGGAGAGCAGGCAGTTCATCCGGGAACTGGCCCGGAACTGCCGGAGATGTCCGTAAAGCCGAACCAATAATCCGCCGATTGCCCTGATTTTGCAGGCGGCAACGGGAAAGAGCGTTAAAATGCGAGACCTAATCGCTCTAGCGCCGGCAGCGCCCCCAGGGCGGTTAGGTCTCGCTCTTTCAGGGCTACCTGTTTATTTATTCCTTACCCAGGGCGGCGCGACCCTGGGTAAAGGCAAATTTATAATAGCAGCCCTGAAAGTGCGGCACATAGGAAATATTGTTAATGTGCGAAATCTGGTGATGAGCACTTTCAGACTGCCGGATGTAGTACAGGCATGAAATTGCCTCATAACCGCCTGGCCTGGCAACGCCGCAACCGGCAGGAGCACTACCGGGTTTTGACCAACCCAAGCAACGTGGCAAAGCTCTTTTTATCGCCCAACTCTTCGCACCTGAACCTTTTTGGGTCAGTAATGGCACTGCTGCCAGTGACAACTCAAATTGGCGCCAAATTTGTCATGCAGGGGTACCATCAGCACCGATTGATTATTTTGGGCCTGAATCAGGGATTTGATAGAGAAGAATCCGCTTCTTCAGCTGCTTCAAAGTGGAGCCCCGCGCTTATCAAAAATGGCGCCGATTTTGGTTGTCATCCACACCGCTGCCATGCTCCCCCATAGGCGCCCCTCGCGCGCGCGTCCAAATTAGGGTTGGGGGTCCCCCCAATCGGTGGGGTGGGCCCCACCGCTAGAATCAAGGGCACGGAGCAAAAATTAGTGCTATGCTCAATTTTGTCAAGGCGCAAATCGACAATTGCATACAAATACCTTGTTCCCGGACAACTGCTTCCCGGTAAAGGACCAAGAATCCCAGCCGCGGGAGCTGGTGCGATCGGGTCAGGACCCGCATTTCAACTGGATATACTTCATCGCCTACAGGGGGCAGCCGCTATCTCACCTTCCGGCGCACATCACGTCATTCCGAGACTAACCGACAACGGCGACTCGTCGGCGACAATCGCTCACCAATCTTCGCACATTAACAAAGTATTAGATTTACAGTTAAACTTGATGGCAATTTTCACTGCGCTTTTCACGCACACCCCATAAACTATGCCCCTAAATCTGTCGAAGACTGGCAAAAAATTGCTTGTTTGCGATGTTTTCAATATATTGCAAGAAAAATTCACTTCATTGAATTATATTATACTTGTTACGTTTTTTCAGATCATCCAATTATCAGGAGTTTTTCCATGTCTATGGTCATGTCCCGTCATGTCTTCACCTCTGAATCGGTCTCTGAGGGTCATCCTGACAAGGTCTGCGATCAGATTTCGGACAGTGTTCTGGACTACTGCCTGGCGCAGGACCCCGAGAGCCGGGTTGCCTGTGAGGTCCTGGCCACCACTGATTTCATTGTCCTGTCCGGTGAGATCAGCAGCACCGCGGTGATAGATGAAAAAGATTATGCAGCGATTGCGCGCCGGGTCGTGCGTGAGATCGGCTACCGTGATTCCGGGTTGGGTTTTTCGGCTGACACTGCCGAGATTCTGGTGAAAATCCACGCCCAGTCTCCGGACATCTCAATGGGCGTCACGGCGGCGACCAGCCAGACCGGCGAACAGGGAGCCGGTGATCAGGGCATGATGTTCGGTTTTGCCTGCTCGGACACCCCGCAGCTGATGCCGGCGCCGATTTTCTACGCCCATCAGATTATGGCCCGTCTGGCCGAGCTGCGCCATTCCGATCCGGAGCGGTATGCGTTTTTGCGTCCCGACGCCAAATCACAAGTATCGCTGTGGTATGAGAATGGTCGCCCGGTGGGCCTGAAGAACCTGGTCGTCTCACATCAGCACACTCCGGAGATGCGCGAGGAACAGCTGCGGACTGTGGTGGCGCAAGTGGCGCAGGAGATTCTGCCCGCCGCCTGGCTGTCCCAGCTGTCGCCCAAGGAGTATCTGATCAATCCCACCGGGCGCTTTGTCCAAGGCGGCCCCATGGGTGACACCGGCCTGACCGGGCGCAAGATCATTGTCGACAGCTATGGCGGCATGGGCCGGCACGGAGGCGGGGCTTTTTCCGGCAAGGACCCCTCGAAGGTCGACCGCTCGGCCGCCTACATGGCCCGTTATGCCGCCAAGAACATCGTGGCGGCCGGCCTGGCCCGGACCTGCGAAATCCAGGTCGCCTACGCCATCGGCCGGGCAGTGCCGGTCAGCATCAATGTCAACACTTTCGGCACCGGCACAGTCGCGGACGAGGCGCTGGCGGAGGTGCTGCAGCAGGGCACGGTGTTCGATTTCCGGCCCGCGGAAATCATCAAGTCGCTGTCTTTGAAAACCCCGCGCGGCTGGTCTTACCGGCAGACTGCGGTATACGGCCATTTCGGACGCGAGATTTTCCCCTGGGAGCAGACCGACAAGGCCGCCGCCCTGCGCCAGGCGCTGTCCTGAAGCCGCAGGCAAGCCAATGCTGGTGCTGCCCAAATTCACGCCGCCGCCGCGGTTGCTGGCCTTCGGTGCGGCCTTGATTGATGAGGTCGCCGAAGTACCTGAGGACTTCCTGGCCCGCTGGCCGGGCCGGAAAGGCGGCTCGCAGCCGATCTCCGGCGCAGAGCGCGAGGCCTTGCGCCAGGCCCTGCCCAGCCCCTGCCGCATCGCTCCTGGCGGCGCAGCCGGCAATACCGCGCGGGCCTTCGCTGGCCTGGGTGGTGCGGCCGGGATGCTGAGCCTGACCGGCGCTGACCAGCGCGGTGCGTTTTTCCGCCAGGCCCTGCAGTCTGCCGGGGTCGCGGTGGAGGGGCTCAAGGTGATTGCCGGGGCTGAGACCGGCAGCTGCCTGTCCCTGGTCACCCCAGACGGCGAACGCAGCATGCGGCCCTGTCTGGGGGTCGCGGACCAGCTGCACAGCCGCTATTTCCAAGCCGCTGATTACCTGCCCTACAGTCATTTTTATGTCGAAGGCTACATCCTATATACGCCGGAAGTCGCGGCCGAGATTCTGGCTCAGGCCCGCGCGGCCGGTCTGAGCGTATGCTATGATGCCGGCTCGCCGGAGCTGGTCGCGAAGCACCGCGGGCTGCTGCGCGAGTTGCTGGACCAATATGTCACCGTAGCTTTGTTCAACGAACTGGAGGCGGAGGCCTTCTGCGGTACTGCCGATCCTGCGGCGGCCGCGCTCCAGCTGGCCCGTTTATGCCGTTTGGGGATAGTCAAAAGCGGCGCCCGCGGTGCCTGGATCGCCTGCGGCCATGAGCTGACGCACATCCCGGCCCGCCCGGCCCGGGTGGTCGACACCACCGGGGCCGGCGATTTCTGGGCTGCGGGCTTCCTGTACGCCTGGCTGAACGGGCGTTCTCTGGCGGCTGCCGGGCAGCTGGCGGCCGCGGTCTCGGCCGCAGTAGTCTCCGAAGCCGGCGCGAATCTTGCCGCCGGCACCTGGCAGCAGTTGCGGCAGCTGTTTGCCGGATTATAGTATTTGCAAGTGCCGCGACCGGCCGCACTTGGCCAGACTACAGTTTCTGCAGTTGCCGCGGCCGGCCGCATACCATCCATCCCACCGCCGGAATGCCGGCGTAAATGAGGTCTGAAGATGCCCATTGTCAAAACCGAACATTACTGGCTGGCCGATCCGTCCCTGGCCGCCTTGGGCCGCCAGGAGATCAAGCTGGCGGAGCAGGAAATGCCGGGGCTGATGGCCGTCCGGGAAAAATATGGCCCGTCCCGGCCGCTGGCCGGCCTGCGTCTGATGGGCAGTCTGCACATGACCACCGAGACGGCGGTGCTGATCGAGACCCTGACCGCTCTCGGGGCACAGGTCCGCTGGTGTTCCTGCAATATCTATTCCACCCGTGATTCCGCGGCCGCCGCGGTGGCCGCGGCCGGGGTGCCGGTCTTTGCCTGGAAGGGTGAGACACTACGGGAATACTGGGACTGCACCCGCCAGGCCCTGACTTTCCCCGGCGGAGAAGGACCGCAGCTGATTGTCGATGACGGCGGCGATGCGACCCTGATGCTGCATCTGGGCTGCAACGGCGAAGACCATCCCGCTGCCCTGGACTGCCCGCCCGATGCCCCTGAAGACGAACGCGAGCTCATGGCCTGTTTGCGGCGCTGTCAGCAGGAAGAACCCGGCAAATGGAAGCGGGCGGTGGCCGCCTGCCGCGGGGTCTCGGAAGAGACCACCACCGGCGTGCACCGGCTCTACCAGCGCTTCGCGGCCGGGAAGTTGCTCTTCCCCGCCGTCAATGTCAATGACTCGGTTACCAAATCCAAATTCGACAACCTCTACGGCTGCCGGGAATCGCTGGTCGATGGCATCAAGCGCGCGACCGACCTGATGATTGCGGGCAAGACCTGCGTGGTCTGCGGTTATGGCGATGTCGGCAAGGGCTGTGCCCAATCCCTGCGCGGCCTGGGTGCACGGGTGCTGGTGACGGAGGTCGACCCCATCTGCGCTTTGCAGGCCGCGATGGAGGGATACGCCGTGGTGACCCTGGACGCGGTCGTCAGCCAGGCTGACATCTTTGTCACCTGCACCGGTAATTGCGATATCATCAGCGCGGAGCAGATGTCCCGCATGAAAGACCACGCGCTGGTCTGCAATATCGGCCATTTTGACAACGAAATCAAGGTCGCGGAACTGAAAGCCTGGCCGGGCATCCGCTGCGAGAACCTCAAGAACCAGGTCGACAAATACATCTTCCCCGACGGTCACTGCATCATTCTGCTGGCGGACGGGCGGCTGGTCAATCTCGGTTGCGCCACCGGACACCCCAGTTTCGTGATGAGCTGCTCGTTCACCAACCAGGTCCTGGCCCAGCTCAAGCTGGCCCGCGAAGACCTGCCCGTGGGGGTTTATGTCCTGGACAAGAAGCTCGACGAAGAGGTCGCCCGGCTGCATCTGGCCAAGCTCGGAGTGCAGCTCTCGCGCTTGAGCCAGCGCCAGGCCGATTACCTCGGGGTGCCGGTCGACGGGCCGTTCAAGCCTGAATACTACCGCTATTGAACCCCTTGGGGTGATAATGCCATGTTCGAACTGGAACTGCATCCGAAATGGAAGAAACGCCTGGAGGAGGCGAAGCTGACCAGCGTGGAAGCGCTGCTGCAGCTGGACCTGCAGGAGAAGCTGGAGTTCCTGCCCGGAATCGGGGGCGGATATTACCAGGTTGCCGACGACCTGCGGGTGTTCCTGTATTGCGATCTGCAGATCAGCTGGCACCGGATTCTGCGCAGTTTCGTGATGTTCCAATGGCCCTGCAGCCTCAGCGAACGCGAACAGCGCGGCATCGAAATGCTGCACCAGGCCGGCTTCCAGATCGCCGAGGTCATGGCCTGGGGCAATCGCAAAGTCCTCCGGCTGCCGCGCCAGGGCGTGCTGCTGCTGCGGGCGCTGGCGGGCCTGCCCCTGCCCCGGTTTTTGCGTCAGGAGCTGGACGAGAAGGTGCGCCGGCGCACCATCCTGGCGGCAGAGGAGACTCTGCAGGCCCTGCAGGAAGGCGGCTTCTTCTGGCCGGACTGCCTGCCCGAAAACTTCTTCGTGCAGGCGGACGGCAGCATCGCTCTGATTCATGTTCATTCTGTCCGCCGGCAGCGTCTCAACGCCCTGCAGGCGCAGCAGCAGTTTGAATTTTTCTATTCCCGGCTGTAGGCGCGGGGCCGGCCGGCACTGCATTCCCGCCCAGCTGATTATGCCCAGTCCTTTTGTTCTTCATTCCGATTATTCTCCTGCCGGTGACCAGCCGCAGGCCATTGCCGGTCTGACTGCCGGCATTGAGTCCGGGCAGCATTATCAGACCCTGCTGGGGGTGACCGGCTCCGGCAAGACTTTCACCATCGCTAATGTGATCGCCCGGCTGCAGCGCCCGGCCTTGGTGATTTCCCACAACAAGACCCTGGCCGCACAGCTCTACAACGAGCTGAAGGCGTTCTTTCCGGAAAATGCGGTCGAGTATTTTGTCAGCTTCTACGACTACTATCAGCCGGAAGCGTATATTCCCCAGACCGATACCTATATTGCCAAAGACTCCGCCATCAATGACCAGCTGGAGCAGCTGCGGCTGGCCGCCACCGGAGCGTTGCTGGAGCGCCGTGACACCATCGTAGTGGCCAGCGTGTCCTGCCTGTACGGCCTGGGCTCGCCCGAGGATTTCGCGGCCATGCAGGCGCGCATCAACCTGGACCAGAATCTCAAGCGCGACGAGCTGCTGCGCCGTCTGGTGGAAATCCAGTACAGCCGCAATGACTTCTCGCCGGCGCGGGGACAGTTCCGGGTCGCGGGCGACACTCTGGAGGTCTTCCCGTCCCATCGCGATGACCTGTTGCGGGTGGAGTTCTGGGGCGACACTGTGGAGCGGCTGTCCCGGCATGATCCACTTAGCAAGAAGAAGACCGCGGAGCTGGAACAGGCCGCGCTGTTCCCGGCCAAGCATTTCGTGCTGCCGCAGGAACGGATACTGCAAGCCGAGGCCGGCATCCGGGCCGAGCTGGCGGAGCAGGTGGCCTGGTTTGAGTCGAAGCATCTGCTGGTCGAGGCGCAGCGCATCCACCAGCGCACCAACTACGACCTGGATATGCTGCGGGAGATCGGCTACTGCCAGGGCATCGAGAATTATTCCCGCCATCTGGCCGGCCGGCCAGCCGGCTCGCGGCCATACACGCTGATGGATTATTTCCCCGCTGATTATCTGACCATCATCGATGAATCCCACGTCACCCTGCCCCAAATCCATGCCATGCCCACCGCGGACCGCAACCGCAAGCAGGTGCTGGTCGACAACGGCTTCCGCCTGCCGTCGGCACTCGACAACCGCCCGGTGACCTTCGAGGAATTCGAGAGCATGCAGAAGACCGTGATCTTTGTCTCGGCCACGCCGGGGAAATACGAACTCAGCCTGACCCAGCCGGTGGAGCAGGTGGTGCGCCCAACCGGGCTGCTGGACCCGCAGGTAGAGGTCCGCCCGCTGTCCACCCAGGTGGACGACGCGATTCATGAGATCAAGGCTGCGGCCGCGCGGGGTGAACGCAGTCTGGTCACCACGTTGACCAAGAAGATGGCCGAGGATTTGTCGGACTACCTGCGCCGGACCGGCATCCGCAGCAACTACCTGCATTCCGAGCTGGATACCTTCGAACGGGTCGAAATTCTGCATAGCCTGCGCAGCGGCGAATTCGACTGCCTGGTCGGCATCAACCTGCTGCGCGAGGGCTTGGATTTGCCCGAAGTGGCCCAGGTACTGGTCCTGGATGCCGACAAGGAGGGATTCCTGCGTTCGGAGACCTCGCTGCTGCAGACGGCGGGCCGGGCGGCCCGGAACCGTGAGGGCCGGGTCATTCTCTATGCCGACCGCCTGACCGACAGCATTAAACGCCTGCAGGCCATCACCAGCCGGCGCCGGGAAAAACAACTGCAGTACAATGCCGAACACGGCATCACTCCGCAGACCATCAAGCCGCGTGAGCAGGACAGCCTGCGGGCCTACAAGGAGGCCTCCGCAAAGGTCGCCATGGTGGTCAAGGATGACCCGGACGGCGATTATGACATCCTCGAGACCATCCGGCAAATGGAGCAGGAGATGCTCGAAGCGGCCGAAGCACTGGAATTCGAACGCGCCGCAATGCTGCGGGACCAGATTTTCAAGCTCAAGCAGACCCCCGGCCGCAAGCCCGCACCCGCCGCCAGGAAAACCGCTGCCCCGAAACCGGCCATCTCGCCTGACAGCCCGTTCTTCCTGTGATGGGGTAATGTGCGAAATCTTGTGATGAAACGTGGCGTCGCCAATCGGTGATCCCTTGTTCCAATGTATCCAAGTCTTTTTTGTTAAGGTGCAAAATCTTGTGATGAACACCTGAAGTTGCGCCAAGGTGACCGACACTCTTCTTATGCGAAAGACTTTTTTGACAATAGACTCCTTATCAGGTGTTTATGCATGAATTTACCCCGTAGGGGCACGACCATGCTTAACCCCTGGCTTCAGTCTGGGGTTAAGGTGTCCTATCGAACAGTGCCTCGTAGAGGCACTACAGTTCCGAAGTCTTGGTTGAAATTATCAGTAATCGTTCTCGTATTGTTTTTTCAGGCATCCAGTTGTGCCCCTATGAGGCACGATTGGCAGGAGAGCATTTTTCCCCAGGATAAATCCTGGGGTTAAGCATAGTTAAGCGCCTACGGCGCATGTCAAGTGTGGATGATAATCAAAATCGGCGCCAATTTTGATAAGCACATGGCTCCACATGGCTCCACATTGAAGCACCCGAAGAAGCGGATTTTTCTCTATGAAATCCTGATTCAGACCCAAAATAATCAACCGGTGCAGGTGGTACCACTGCATGCCAAATTTGGCGCCAAATTGAGTTGTCATTGACAGTCAAGTATCTCTTTCTATCACAAGATTTCGCACATTACCCAAAATTGCCAAAAGCACTAATTTTTGCCCCGTGCCCTTGATTCTATCGGTGGGGCCCACCCACCAATTGGGGGGACCCCCAACCCTAATTAGGACGCGCGCGCGAAGGGACAGTCAATGTCAAATAATGGCAGATTATGGCGGGCAATGGCAGATAATGTCTAAGAATGACAGCCAATGGTGAATAAGTGCCATCCCTGACGCAAAATTCTTAAGGTGCGAAGCTTGGTGCTTGAAAAAGAGCCTAGCAACAGTGCCATCACTGACTCAAAATTCTTAAGGTGCGAAGCTTGGCGCTGGATTGTTGCCGCAGAGGCGCCGTTTTCGGTTGGCCTCAGCATGGCGTGGTTGACGCCAGCAGGAGAGATAGCAGCGGCCCCTGCGGGCGATCAAGCATACCCAGCTGAATGCGGATTATGGTTCGGAGGACGGGGGAAAAAGTCCCCCTGGTTTCGCCAATTTCCTATCTCCAACATTCGGTAAGGAGCGAAGATTGGTGCTGGTTTGTCACCGCAGAGGCGCCGTTCTCGGTTGGTTTCGGCATGACGAGGTTGACGCCGGCTGGAGAGATAGCAGCGGCCCCTGCGGGCGGTCAAGGATACTCAGCTGAATGCGGATTATGGTTCGGAGGACGGGGGAAAAAGTCCCCTTGGTTCCGCCAATTTCCTATCTCCAACATTCGGTAAGGTGCGAAGATTGGCGCTGGATGGTCGCCGCAGAGGCGCCGTTTTCGGTTGGTTTCGGCATGACGAGGTTGACGCCGGCTGGAGAGATAGCAGCGGCCCCTGCGGGCGGTCAAGGATACCCAGCTGAATGCGGGTACTGACCCGATCGCACCAGCTCCCGCAGATGGGATTCTTAGTCCTTTTCTGGGAAGCAGTTGTCAGGGAACAAGGTATTTGTATGCAATTGCCGATTTGTGCCTTGACAAAATTGACAGAAGCACTAATTTTTGCCCCGTGCCCTTGATTCTACCGGTGGGCCCACCCCACCGATTGGGGGGACCCCCAACCCTAATTAGGACGCGCGCGCGAAGGGGACAGCCAATGTCAGTCACTGTCAACTGATGGCAATCGATGGCAGACAATAGCAGCTGATGGCAATTTATGGCAGACAATGGTTAATAATGTCTAACAATGACAGCCGATGATGAATAAGTGCCAGCCCTGACTCAAAATTCTTAAGGTACGAAGCTTAGGCCTGGAAAAAGAGCATAGCAGAGTGCCATCACTCACTAAAATGGTTAAGGTGCGAAAATTAGTGCGGGAAAAAGAGCTGTGCCACAGTGGTTGGGGTGGTCAAGCGCCCGGCAGTGCTCCTGCAGAGCGCGGCTTGGTCAAGCGCCCGGCAGGGCATCCTGCAGAGCGCGGCTTGGTCAAGCACCCGGCAGTGCTCCTGCAGAGCGCGGCTTGGTCAAGCGCCCGGCAGGGCATCCTGCAGGGCACGGCGTTTCAAGCGCCAGAGCGGTTATGGGTCAAATTCAAGCCTGAACTACTTACGGCAGCCTGAAAGTACTCAGCCCCAGATTTCGCACATTAACACATTCTTCAGTTGGGGATTGGCGAAATAAAAAAACGACATTATATTTAAGAGCATGTCATGCCGTCTGTTTCGGAACCTGTGCGGCAGGAGAGTTGTGAACCGGGTCAGATGGGGAACCAAGCAGCCCTAAGCAGCCGACCTGGGTGCCAGTTTTTCCGTTGCGGACGGCATGACTTTTTTAATCCCCTGGCAAAAAATCGTTTGCCAGCCCTTACCCCTGGGAGATGCAAATGTCGTATCAAGTTCTGGCGCGCAAATGGCGCCCACAGACTTTTGCCGAAGTGGTAGGTCAGGAGCATATTGGTCGCACCCTGCGCAATGCGATTGTCCAGAACCGGATTGGTCACGCCTATCTGTTCGTGGGTTCCCGGGGCATCGGCAAGACGACCTCCGCCCGGATTTTTGCCAAGGCCCTGAACTGCCGCCAGCATGTCGGCGGGGAGCCTTGCTGCAAGTGCGAGAACTGCCTGGAAGTGGCTCAAGGCAATTCTCTGGACGTGATTGAGATTGACGGCGCCTCGCATAACAAGGTCGAGGACATTCGGGAGATTCGCGACAACGTCCAGTATTCTCCCTCGAAGGGCCGATACAAGATATACATTATCGATGAAGTGCACATGCTCACCACGGGGGCCTGGAATGCCCTGTTGAAGACTCTGGAAGAACCCCCTGAACATGTAAAATTCCTGTTCGCCACCACCGAGCCGCACAAAGTCCTGCCCACCATCATCTCGCGCTGCCAGCGCTTTGACCTGCGCCGCATCCCGGTACCGCTGATCGTGCAGCGTCTGGGGCAGATTGCCGCCGGCGAGGGCATCCGGATCCAGGACCAGGCCCTGGCCGCGATTGCGCGCGCGGCGGACGGCGGGATGCGGGACGCGCAGTCGATCTTCGACCAGATGATCGCTTTCTGTGGCGGCCTGCAGGACGGCAGCAGCATCAGTGAACAGGATGTGATCGATGTTTTCGGCCTGGCCTCGGGTACCGAGCTGCGCGAGCTGGCTCTGGCACTGCTCGGCAATGACCTGAACCGGGCCATGCGAGTCCTGCAGGCCCTGGCCAATGGCGGGCGGGATTTGGAGCGGCTGTTTGAAGACCTGGTCGGCTTCGTGCGCAATCTAATGGTCGCGGCATTCTGCTCCGAGGCGGCCAATTTTCTGGAAGTAAGCAGCAGCGAACTCACGGATTTGACAGCTCTGGGAAAATCGGTTGACCCGCAGCTGCTGCAGCGCATCCTGCAGGGTCTGGTGGCCCAGGAATGGAGCTTCCGGACCGCCCTGAACAAGCGCATCTACCTGGAGGTCGTGCTCAGCCGCGTGATGCTGGAAGCCCACAGCGTGCAGATCGATGACCTGATGACCCATATCAACGCCCTGAGCGGCATCCTGCCACCCGGGGAAATCCCCCCGCCCCGCCCGCCGGCAGTGCTGCCGCCCATGGCCGACAGCGTGCAGAACTTGCTGCACGCAAAACGGCCTGCACCTGCAGCGCCTACACCTGAAGCCCCCGCGGCGACTGCCCCTGCAGCGCCTGCCCCTGAGGCCCCCGCGGCGACTGCGCCTGCGACCCCGCCGACCCCGGCACCTGCCACTGAAGCCTCTGCGGCCCCTGCACCTACGCCTGCCACTGAAGCGACTGCACCTGAAGCTCCCGCGGCGCCTGCGCCTGCCCCTGAAGTCCCTGCGACCCCTGCCCCTGCCCCCGCGCCTACGGCGTCTATCGTTGAAGAAATTCCGGTTGACGCTGCCTTTCCGGATACCGGTTCTCTGCCCTCACCCGGGCAATCGCCGGCTTATGGGGACAGCGAGGGCACGGATGCGGGTGAGGCAGTACCGGCTCCGGTTTATGCCCCGGAGTTTTCCCCCGAGCAATGGCGCTCGGCTCTGTGCTCGTCTCTGCTGGCGCAGTCTGCCGAGCACCGTGACCTGGTGGAGATTCTGGGCAAATTCAGCGCTGTCTCCTGTGACAACCATGTCTTGATTCTGGCTTATGATCAGCGCAAATGCAGCGAGCATGAGGTGCGCACCGTACTGGACCCCCGCATCCTGGCACTGCTGAAAGAAACCTACCAGCACCTGGACCCGCTGGGGAACCTGCTGATCCAGCGCTGGACCGCGGCCGGCGAGGAAGAGGAGCATAAGAAAGGGCTGCGGGCTGTGAGTCTGGACGAGCTCGACCAGCTGGCCCTGGACCCCTTCGTGCAGCTCGTCAATCAGCAGCTGGGCAGCAGTGTCATCGATGCCCGCGTCAAGGAGGAGTAGCCAGCACCATGCCGAATTCCCGCTCCCTGCCCGCACCGCTGCAAAACCTGACCGAGGCCCTGAGCCGTCTGCCGGGAGTAGGCAAGCGCACCGCCGAACGCCTGGCGCTGGCCCTGCTGGATTGGCCGGAAGAGCAGTTGCGTTCGCTGGGCGAGAACCTGATTCAGCTCCGCCAGCGCATCCATCCCTGCCGCCAGTGCGGGAACTACTCCGAGACTGAACTCTGCGCCATCTGCACCAGCCCGCAGCGCCAGAATCATATCATCTGCGTAGTAGAGACTGCCGCCCAGATTGGCGTGTTTGAGAATTCCGGCAGCTACCACGGGCTGTATCACGTCCTGGGCGGCCGTCTCTCCCCGCTCAACGGCAAAGGCCCGGAAGACCTGCGCCTGAACGAATTGCGCACCCGCCTCCAGTCCGGCAGCGTCAGCGAGCTGATCATCGCCACCAGCCCCGACGTGGACGGAGAGGCAACCGCACACTTCCTGACTCAGGAATTCGCCAGTCTGCCGCTGACCATCAGCCGCATCGCCTCCGGCATCCCCGCCGGCGCCGATTTGAGCTACGCCGATGCCGCCACCCTCAGCATGGCCCTGAGCGGACGGCGGAAAATCAACTGATCACACAGCAATACAGCCAACCCGCAGAAGGACAAGCAATGTCAGAGAATTTACTCTTGGGCGATGAAGCCCTGGCTCAAGGAGCACTGGACGCCGGCCTCTCCGGCTGTTATGCCTATCCCGGAACACCATCCACCGAGATTATGGAGTACATCCAGTCCTCGCCAGAGGCCGCAGCCCGGGGCGTGCACCGCAACTGGTCCAGCAACGAGAAAGTCGCCATGGAGGAGGCCCTGGGCATGTCTTATGCCGGCAAACGGGCCATGGTCTGCATGAAGCACGTGGGGTTGAATGTCGCCGCGGACGGCTTTATCAACGCCGCGGTCACCGGCAGCAACGGCGGCCTGCTGGTAGTGGCTGCCGACGACCCCTCCATGCACTCGTCCCAAAACGAGCAGGATTCGCGCTTCTACGCTCAGTTCGCGCTGATTCCCTGCCTGGAGCCGTCCAGTCAGCAGGAGGCCTACAACATGGCTGCGGATGCATTCAGCTGGTCGGAGCAGTACGAGACGCCGCTGCTGCTGCGTCTGACCACCCGGCTGTCCCACTCGCGGGCCAATATCTGCACCGCGCCCGCCCAGGCAGAGCGGGCGTTGCGGGAGCCGTCCAATCCGCGTCGTTTCACCCTGCTGCCGGCCATTGCCAAACAGAACTACCAGCGTCTGTGCGAGAAGCAGGCGGTCTTTGCTGAACTGAGTGACAAATCACCGTACAATCTGTATTATGCCGGCCAGGACTGCAGCATGGGCATCATCTGCACCGGCATCGCCAGCAATTATGTCCAGGAAGCCTTCGCCGGCAAATGCCCGCACCCGATTCTGAAGATCAGCCAGTACCCTCTGCCGCAGGAGAAATTAGCCCGCCTGCTGGCCGAATGCGAGAAGATTCTAGTGGTGGAGGAAGGCATGCCTTTTGTCGAAACGCAGCTGCGCGGTCCCCTGGGCGATTCCCGGATTCTGGGTCGTCTAAGCGGTGCGCTGCCACGCAGCGGCGAATTGAACACCCGGCTGGTGCAGGCCGCCTGTGGTCTTCCCCTGCCGCCGCTGGTTCAGCCCTCGCCGCTGGTCCTGAACCGTCCGCCGCGGCTCTGCGAGGGCTGTCCGCACATCAGCACTTATGAAGCATTGAACCAGGTCCTGCGCGATTATCCCGCGGGCCGGGTCTTCGGTGACATCGGCTGCTACACCCTGGGTGCGCTGCCGCCCTTCAACGCGATTTCCTCCTGTGTTGACATGGGGGCTTCGATAGCGATGGCCAAGGGCGCGGCCGATGCCGGGCTGCTGCCCGCGGTGGCGGTGATTGGCGATTCCACCTTCACCCATTCGGGCATGACCGGACTGCTGGATGCGGTATGGGAGAATTCACCCATTACCATCATCATTGTCGACAACTACACCACCGCCATGACCGGCGGGCAGGCTTCCCTGGGATACGGCAAAATCGAAAACATCTGTCTGGGGCTAGGCGTCGCCCAGGAGCACCTGCGGATTTTCAACCCCCTGCCCAAGCTGCATGATGCCAATGTCCGGGTGCTGCAGGAAGAAATTGCCTATCCGGGCTTGTCAGTGGTCATTGCCCGCCGGGAGTGCCTGCAGACCATCCGCAAGAAATAACTGCCGGTAACGACAGCAGCAGCATGAAACTCAAGGGAGAAGCAGATGAAATATGATATCGTTCTCGCCGGTGTCGGCGGTCAGGGCATCCTGTCTATCGCAGCCATCATAGGCCAGGCGGCCGTCAGTCAGGGCCTGAATGTCAAGCAATCCGAGATCCACGGCATGTCTCAGCGCGGCGGCTCGGTCG
The DNA here is from genome assembly GCA_012515455.1 of Oligosphaeraceae bacterium. Taxonomy (GTDB): domain Bacteria; phylum Verrucomicrobiota; class Lentisphaeria; order Oligosphaerales; family Oligosphaeraceae; genus JAAZIZ01. The sequence continues at coordinate 590 of JAAYYJ010000261.1, read as the reverse complement.
TGGCGCACTTGCGCCTGGGCAGCGCTGCGATCAAGAGCGATCAGATTGCTCCCGGCAGCGCCGACATGGTCCTGGCCATGGAGCCCATGGAAGCATTGCGCAGCCTCGAATTTCTGTCTCCGGCAGGGGTTCTGATCAGCAATACCACTCCGGTGGTCAACATCGGCGAGTACCCGCCTCTGCCGGAGGTCCTGTCCGCGCTGCAGGCACATGCCAACAGCCATCTGCTGGACGGCGACCAGATTGCCAAGGCTCTGGGTTCGCCCCGGGCGGTCAACATGGTCCTGCTGGGAGCAATGGCGGCATTCCTCGCCTTACCGGAAGAAATTCTCACGGCTGCAATCCGGGAATTGTTCGCCCGCAAGGGCGAGGCCGTGATTGCCAGCAACCTCAAGGCCTTTGCGGCCGGCCGGGCGGCGGTCAACTAGCCCCCCCCGGGTTCAGCCCCCCCGGCACTGCGGCCGGGCAATATTTTCAGGAGTCAAGGCAATGCCAGAAGAGTCTGTAAACAATCTCGAGAACACTCTGTCCGTTGAAGACCTGCGCAGCCAGCGCCTGCAGAAGGCCGTCCGGCTGAAAGAGAACGGTAG
>JAAYYJ010000260.1 GCA_012515455.1 Oligosphaeraceae bacterium | reverse complement strand
GGCCGTCTTTCCAGATGCCTGCGTCGTTGCCGGCGGCGATGGCGTTGCGCATCTGGGGGGAGTCCGGGTCGCCATCGAAAGCCGCGTTGTGCAGTTTGTCATAGGTGACCACGGCGCAGCTCTTGGGGTCGGCGGTGCGGCGTTTTTCCAGTTGCAGGTAGTTCGCCACGCCGTTCTGGGCCGCCTGGCGCATCCGTTCCATGACGTCATTGATATCATGGGTCGGCACGAATCCCTGCCCGCCTTCCAGCAGCAGAGTGAGAGGATTTTCCTGGCCATGCAGATGCAGGCTGACTTCACCTCCGCTGGCCCGGCGCAACTGATCCTTCATGCGGTAGAGGATCCGGACGAAGGCGGCCATTTTGGTGATGGCGCCGTCGTTATCCATAATCGAGCCCATGTGACCGGTAGAGCCGTGCACCTGGCAGACCAACCGGCCGGGGTGCGTTTCCAGGTCGAAATGATGGTCGACCTTGGCTTTACCAGTCGTCTGGTCCATGACCTTGGTCTTGTCGCCGTAGACGGCGATATAGTCCGCCAGAGCGGAGGCGATGCCGTCGGCGACCAGTTCCTGGACTCTGGGTGTGATCTTGCCGCTGAAGCAGATATCGAAAGCCACCTCGCCGCAGATCCGGCTGGGGTGTTCGCCGTAGGGGCCGATAATGCCGTGGCAGGTCTGCACTGGTCTCTGGGGGAAGAGTGGGTGTCTGCTTTCCGCCTTGATGGCCCGGCCTTCCTGCTCCATCTGCTCATAGACGAAGGCGGCCATTTCGAAGAGATTGGTCTCGGGGCAGGTCAGTGCGACTTGATACCAGATGGCGCCGCGGTTGGCGGGATGGATGTTGTTGCCGCAGCATTCCAGAACTAGGATGCTGTCGTAGCGTTTTTTCAAATCCTGGTCGATGGCCAGGGACAGCGAGCCGTTTCCGCCGGGCTCTTCTTCAATCACGCACATCGCCAGCAGGTTGCGGCGCAGGCGGCGATTCGTTTTGGCCAGCACCGCGGCCAGAATTCGCAAGGCCGCGATCATGGTAACGATAGCGCCCTTGTCGTCGCAGGAGCCGCGTCCGAAGATGATGCCGTTTTCCAGCCGGGGCGGGAAATACGGCTTGACCACGTCGATATGGGCGTTGACAGCGATTCCTTTCTCCTCGCGGCCATCTGATCCGGGGATGCAATAGAGCAGGTTGCTGCGGTCGCGATAGACTTCCTCCGGGCTTAGTCCAGCCGGATTTTCGGCCGTCTTGGTGAAATGCAGGAGCGAGAACCCGGGATGTTTTTTGATCTCCGGGTTCATGGGCCGGCGTTCACAGTATGCTCCGGCGAAGGGGATGCGCTGGAATTCCCGTTCCAGGCGTTCGAAGACTTTGTTTTCAGCTTTGCGCATTAGGTCGACATCGGCAAAGGGCGAGGTGTCGACCTGGCAGATATCCAGGAGCAGTTCGGTCACGTACTGCCTGGTTTGTTCCGATTGGGCCAGACTAAGAATTTCCTTGATCAAATCTTGCATTAGTCAGTCTCCAGCTCAGCCCAGGATTTCGGTGATTGCTTCCCGCAGCACTGCGATGCCTTCTTCCAGGGCGTCTTTCGGGGTGATCAGCGGGGGGGCGATTTTGATGCAGCCGCCGCCCAGGCCGACTGGAGCGAACATCAACAGGCCCTTCTGCATGCAGCGTTCGTTGATGGCCAGGGCGGTATCCGGATCAGCGTCCTTGCTGCCTTCTTTGACCACCAGCAAGCCGCCAACCAGACCGCGATGCAGCGATTTGGCAATCCGGCGCGGATATTTTGCCTGGATGGAATCCAAGGCCGGCCCCAGGATTTCCCCCATTTCGGCCGCATGCTCGGTGAGTTTGTCGCGCAGGAGGACTTGCAAGTTCGCGATGGCGGCGGCCACCGGCAGCGGGCTGGCGGAGTGGGTGCTGGTCATGGAGCCGGGGGCGTACATATCCATGATGTCATTGCGACCAATCACTGCGGAGATGGGCAGGCTCGAAGAAATGCCCTTGCCGCAGCAGATCAGGTCCGGCTGCAGATCGTAGTGCTGCCAGCAGAAGAATTTGCCGGTGCGCCCGAAGCCGGCCTGGACTTCATCCATAATCAGGACCACGTCATTGGCTTTGCACCACTGACCGAGGCTGCGGGCGTATGCATCGGGCAGGAAGTTCGGTCCCACGCCCTGATATGATTCAGTGATTACTCCGGCGATGTCATCTGCGGTCAGTCCGGCCTCGGCAATGACCTTCAGGAAGACTTCGAAGCTGGTGTCTTCATTCAGGAAACCATCCGGGAAGGGCACGTGCACGAATCCTCCGGGCAGTTCGACAATCCAGTCTTTCTGGCCGCCCATGCCGCCGATCATCTGGGCCCCGAGGGTCCGTCCGTGGAAACCGCCCGAGAAAGACACGATGACGTGCTTGCGGGGGCCGTATTTGCGTACGCCGTAAGTCCGGGCCAGCTTCAGGGCATTCTCGGTGGCTTCGGTGCCGGCGGAGAGCAGGAAGACTTTATCCATGCCGGCCGGGGCGGTTTCAGCGAGCATGCGGCAGAGCTCGGCACGGCCTTCATGGGGGAAGACATAAGTGGCCAACAAGGGCTTGTCAATGACGGCTTTCAGGGCCTGGCAGATTTCCGGATGGCCGTGCCCGATGTTGGCAATCAGCACGCAGCTGGACCAATCCAGCCATTTGTTGCCCCAGCGGTCATAGACGTTGATGCCCTCGGCACGGTCCCAGATTACCGGCGGCTGGCCGGACATGCTGATGGGCTCGTGGGCTGACAGGCGCTCAAATATTGCCAGCGATTCCGGGACCGGAATCGCGGTGACGATTTTGCGATATTTGGTGTGGACCTGGGGGACGTTCTGGGGAACCAGCTTGTACTTGTGAGCCATGGTTGTCGCCTTTCTATGCTGATATGAAGGAGCGGAAGCAAGACCTCCGCCAATGCAAATATGATTCGGATTCCAGTCCGAAACACACTATAAACCATGATACCGGGAAAAACAATAAGGACTCAGGTCAATTTTGGACAATTTTATTCCTTTTGCCGTTGTTTCAGAGCATGAAAGGTTGTGAGAAGATGCATTCGCCGCTGCCGTCGCTGGCGGTCAGGCGCAGGAAGACATGGTTCGGGTATTCTTCCGGGGATAGTTCGAAAGCGATTTCCTGGCCTGTGCTTTCCAGGACCGTGCCCTGCCGGGAGATGACTTTCAGGGTGGCCGGGCGATTGACTGCAGCGGTGATTCTTTTACCGTCAAAGGTGATTTTGTCGAAGCCCAGTCCGTTGCCCTTGAGACATCCGTACCAGTTGCCCTTGCGGTATGCCTGCAGGCAGGCCTGGGCGCTGCGTTCCTGGACCAGCAGGATGTTCATGGCGCAGCCGTCTTCGGGGCTGAAATACCAGTCCGGGACAAAGAACCCGAAACATTGTCTTCCGGTGGACAGGATATTGTCCCAGTACTGTTCACTCCAGCCGGTCTTGCGTCCGACCTGAGCGGAATGGTTATAGACTTCGATACCCAGGATGCGGGCATCGTAATCGAGCATATTTATAACCAGCCGCAGGGGCATGTTCGACCAATGGGGATGGTTGATGGTGACACCTCCGCCGTCCTCAAAGAGCAGCTCGGCAATCATTTCGTCGCAGGCGTCGCGCCAGAAGCGACGGTTACCGACTGGCCAGCCGTGGTCGGTGACCAGGAATTTGTTGCGGGCGTCGAAGTGTCCGCTGCGGTATAGCGATCCCGGGCTGTTGAGATGGGCCGAGCTGTCCCGGAAGGAATGGTGTTCGGCATTTGGTGCTTCCAGGATTCCAGGCGGCAAGGGGTCAAAGGGTGCGGCCTCCTTGAAAGGCAGTCTCTTCTGCAAATCCGGGGGGAGTTTGTCTTTCCACTGCCCGACAATTTGATTCCAGTCGAACGGCGGGTGAACCAATTTCCAGTCTTTGTCGATAATCGGGTGCTGCTGATGGAAGAGGTAGTAATTCGGGGTGAATTCGGCGATGGGGTAATATGGCGCAGAAGGATAGTAATTGGAGATGGTCAGGAAATCCAGTCCTGCCGCCAGGGCCTCGCGCAGGCGCTTGTTGGAGGTGACATGGACATGGGTGGTGCTCTTGACCCGCACAGCGGTGGACCAGTCGAGGTCATGGTACGGCCGGCGGGGCCGTTCTGAACCGGGGAGGTTGCTTTTCCGGGTGGCATCAGGAGTGCGCCGGATGGTGATGGCAAGCGGCTGCGCGTCGGGGAATTCCAGACTGCGGAGAGTCAGCAGTCCATCTTCGGGGACGGTCAGGGTGGATTCCCCCCCCCGGCCGAGATTGAGGGTCAGAGTTTCACCGGGGTGGACCCGGAACAGCTGCAGCCGGCGCAGGGTCACATCGGTTCTGACCGGGTACCGGATTTCGGGATGGTCAGCCTGGAGGGTGATGCTGTATTCCCAGCGGGTGTCCTTGATATCTGACCAGCGCAAGCCGCGGTTGATCCAGCCGGTGATATCGCCGTCTGCGGGGTCGCCAGTGCCGTACTTGCGGTTGTCGGTGCAGTTGCTGAAGGCGGGGAAGCTCTGGTCAAGACGGTACTGGAAGATATCCTGGCCCCATTGTTTGACATCGTCCGGGGCGGTGGAGCTCATGCCATGGGCGCCGTCATTCCAGAACACCGCGAAAGCCTGCCTGGCGTCGTTGGCGGCCTGGTAGAAAGGCGGGTTGTTGACCCAGGGGATGGAGCCGTCGCGCCGTCCGTTGGTGGCAAAGATGGGCGGGGTGTCGACCAGTGGGCGATTGATGTTCAGGGCGCCATCCATGTACTCCAGAAAATTCTTCCCGTTGGCGCGGACCTTGGCGGGGCGGTCCTGGAGCGGTCCGCTGGCGCAGGCCAGTCTTCTGGCGGAGACGGCTTTGGAAGTCGAGCATTCCTCCCAGGTATAGCGGTATATTGGTACCATGGCATGAATGGCGGCAAAACGTTCGGGATAATGCAGGCCCAGGGAAATACCCACAGAGCCGCCCATGGATGCTCCGGTGAGATAGCAGCGGTTGCTGTCGGCACCCAGCCAGTTCTGGGCCCAGTCGATCAAGGCCAGCAGATAGCGCTCCACAAAGATATCGACTTGGAGCTCCGTGGTATTGGTGTTCTGGGCGATGTTGGTGTTGTATCCCGACCAGAAGGAACAAACTGCCGGGACGTGGTCACGGGCATCGGGGGATTCCAGCAGCGGGCGGTTGATCCAGGTGCGGTCAAAAGGAGAGATGCGCACTTCCTGGTCCGTAATACTGAGGTTGAATTTATAGGGCAGTCCTTCGCGCCAGCCCTGGTTGGCATCGGCGAACCAGAGATGGGTTCCGGTCGGCTGGCCGGTTTTCTGGTTCACGCCGGCACCGCCGCCGCGACCATGGAAGGAAAGAACCAGCGCTTTGCCCAGGCCGTCACCTCGTTTGAGGGGGGGCGACTGCAGGCTGACGGGAAGAACCTGCGCGAATTTCACCGCCAGGGGTGCCGACAGACAATTTTGCCCGGGCAGGAATGGCTGCTCTTTGACGTTGCCGCTTTCCGACTGCCAGGTAATCGCGTAGTAGCGTTCGCCGTCGCCGCTGCGGGGCACGGTGTGGACATGCAGTCCGTTGCGGGGATTCAAGGGCTGTCCGCCGTCCTGGATGACAAATCCTGCCGGCGGGGCCGGTTCGGCGTCTTTGAAGAACGAGGCCGGGTCCTGCCACCAGTCGCGGGCGCTGCCTTGGTGGATGTTAGCGGCCAGCAGCGTTTTTTCTGCTCCCGGTTCCGAGAAGGGTTTTTCGCTGCTCCAGACCTGCAGAGTGGTATCCTGGGGCAGGGCATGCTCTTCCCATTGTAGAAACACCTGGCCGTGACGGTATTGGCCGTCAAGATTGCGGATTTCCTGACTCATAAGGGCTGCTCCTGC
>JAAYYJ010000029.1 GCA_012515455.1 Oligosphaeraceae bacterium | reverse complement strand
TACTACATCGAGAATCTCCCGGACAGCAAAACTACCGTCCTGATCGGCACCAACAACTCCCAGGCCAACGCGATCCATGCGGCGATTGGCGAGGCCGCGGGAGCTGCAGAAGGCGGAAAAGCCGAGGCCGACAAAAACCTGAACACCGCAAAATCGTCCGGGCTGTTCGTGAATAATAATGTCGGTGACAGGGCTGCCGAGATTGATGCTACAACCGCGCTGGAAGTCCTGAAGAATGTCAGGGGAACTTCCGCCGGGCAGGGGCAGACTACCACCAAAGGAAATGAATCTCCGGCTACAGGCGGGGCGCAAACCCAGACCCCGACACAAACCGAATCACGCACTGTTAATACTCCGGTTGCAGTCAGCCAGCAGGGGGCAGTTGCTCAAACCGGGGCTACACCTGTGGCGTCGGAACAGGCAATTCCTGCCGTCTTCAGTCTTGGCATCAAGCAGGCGGCTCAGCCGGTAACTGCTGCGCAAAAGTCAGCGGTGGATTCGGCGGTCGCATCCGATAAAACCGAAAAAGTCCCGGATGGACTGGATATGTCGCTGGCAGACTGGAAAACACTCAAGGCGGCATATATCGAATGCCCTGAATGCCTGTCCCTGACAGATGCAGAACTGTCCGCACTCAAGGCCGCAACTGGAAAATAAGATGTACGACCCCGCCAGCAGATTGTTTTTGCCTGATTTCTGGTTCAGCCTGTCGAATGACGAGCGTATCGGTGCATATAACGGCACTGGGCCAGAGTCACTCCCTGGGTGTGTACGGGCAATCCTGGATAACATCTACTTCTGGGCGTACGACCCCGTCCGGGTGCACGACGTGGAATACTCCTACGGGCGCTCAAAAATGATGGCCGACTTGCGACTGCTGGCAAACTGCCTGCTCAACAGCCGGGGCAAAATTCGCCGTATCGTCCTGAGTTTTGCGGCCTATATCGGGGTTGCCGTCTTTGGCCGCCGGGCCTGGCAGGAGGCCCAGAAGTAAGTCCTTTTTTTTGGCCGAGCGGGTCTTAACCTTTCTCTCCCCGCAACGCCGCCCTGGTGCCCGGTCTGCACCAGGGTTTTTTTGTGCCCGGATTAAAGCGTCGGGAACTTCTCCATCGCCGCACGTTTGACCCGTATGTCCTCAATTCGAGCGTATATCCTTGTAACTGTCGGTGAACTATGGCCGAGCCAGCTCTGGATCACTGGCAGCGGTACGTTGTTCTCCGCGCAAATGCTGGCAAAGGTAGTTCTTAGGCAATGCGCGCAATACTGCTGCTTGTCGCCGGTGATCCCGGCCAACTTGAACAGCCGCCGGAATCGCAGCGTAAGGGCGCTGGGGGCTTTTTTATACTGCCTCGCCAGTGCCGGGAATAGATATGTATTATCACTCTGCAATCGTTGGAAAAGATCGGGGTGGAGTGGAAATGTCACCGGCCTGCTGGTCTTTGCCATTGTCTTTGTCAGCGTTTGCTCTTGCCAATCCACCTGATCGGTCCGGGCCGTGGCCGCATCACCTAACCTCAACCCGGTATAGAGCAGGAAACGAACAAATACGGCAAACTCGGCGGCATGGTGCTGCTTCGCCTGACGATGCTTTTCCAGTCCATCGACAGTATCCAGCAGGGCTTTGATCTGCTCCCTGGTCAAAGGTTCGCGGTGAGTTGTTTCGCCGTGTTCCACCGGGAAATCAAAAGGATTTGGCACAATCCCGACACGCCGGAACATGG
>JAAYYJ010000259.1 GCA_012515455.1 Oligosphaeraceae bacterium | reverse complement strand
CTTTCTTGTTTTTGTCGCTCATCTCAACTCTCTCGTACTCACACTGTATGTCACAGAAAAAACCCCGGGGGGGGATGCAGGATATTAGAGCTTCAGACCGCCGAACAGATCACCAAGGCTGCCGAAGTTGCTGTCGTTGCTGTCTTTGACCTCAATTAGCGTCGTCCGTTCCCGGTCTTTCTCCATTTCCAGGGTTTCAGGCAGGGTCAGGGAGATGCGTTTGCCCTCGACGGACCGCACCACCACTTCGATCTGACTATGCAGCGGGTACTGGCGGTACAGCTGGCGGATGGGAATGCCGTTACCTTCCGCGAGCGGGATCTGGCTGATATGCAGCAGTCCGGTCTGGCCGTTGGGCAGTTTCACAAAAAGTCCGAACGGTTTCTGGCTGTCGACTTCACCTGTTACCGTCTGGCCGGCGACCGCAGCCGAAATAACCTGCCGTTCCTCTTCCAGACTCAATTGTGCCGGGGCTTCTTCCTTCTCCTTGGGATCGCCCAGGCAGAGTGAGATGCGCCGCCGCTCCAAGTCGACCCCCAGGATGGTGACCTCGACCAGGTCGCCCTCCTGGACTACTTCCGAGGGATGCGCGACCCGGTGATCAGCACCCAGCTGGGAGATATGCGCCAGTCCATCGACTCCGGGTGCCAGTTCCACGAACACCCCGAAATCGGCGATGCGCACGACCTTGCCCTGGCGTTTGCAACCCTGCCCGAACTCCGGCGACCCGGGGATGGATTCCCAGGGATCAGCAGCGGCTTGCTTGATGCTCAGGGAAATGCGTTCTTTGCTCTCGCCGTCGCTCCAGGCCAGCTTGAGGATTTTCACGGTCACTTCCTGGCCGACGCTGAGGATGTCTTCGGGTTTTTCCACCCGGGCCGGGCTGATTTCGCTGACATGGACCATCCCTTCCACGCCGCCCAGGTCCACGAAGGCTCCGAAAGGCATGATTTTCACCACCTGTCCGGTGCAGAGGTCTCCCTCCTTCAGTGCTGCTTTCAGGGCCTCGCGGTTCTTGGCGGCTTCCTGGTCCAGCAGCTGGCGGCGGCTCAGGACCACATTGCGTCCGCCCTCGCTGTATTCGGAAATCTTGAACAAGAACGCCTTGCCGATATATTCGGCGGGTTCCTTTTTAATTCCCCGCCCGTCGATTTGGGAAAAGGGGCAGAAGGCCTCGGTGTGGGAAATCTGCACCGTATAGCCGCCTTTGCGTTCGCCGGTGACCTTGCCTTCGATCGGCATGCCGGAATTGAAGGCATCTTCGACACTGGCGTCGGTTTCGTGTTCGGAGGAGCCGCTGGAAGACATCTTCAGCTGCAGTTTAATGCCGTCATCGGTCCAGCCCATGCAAAAGGCATCAATGACATCGCCCTCGATGACGGTGATGCCGCCTTTGCCGTCGGCGAATTCATTCCGGTCGAGATAGCCGTCGGCGCGGGCACCGAGATCGACAAAGACAGTCTTGTCATCAATCATGATGACTCTGCCGCTGACTTTCTCGCCCGGGCGGATGCGCACTTTTTGCCGTTCCACCGCTTCAAACAGACTCCCGAAATCCTTTTCTGCATTCAGTTCCATGTCTTCTGTTTTCCTGTCTTATCATGCAAGGCTATGATATATCACTTTACGATTCTGCAATGTTCAGACGCTGGCCCAGACTGCCAGGGTTCCCGGGACCAGAGTCCGGAATGTCCCCTGCAGCAATTGCGCCGGGCAGAGCCAGGCGCTGCCGGCGGGTGCGGGCAGCGCGGGTGCCCCGGGGCAGCAAAGTTCGCCCCGGCCGGAGAGCAGGAGCAGGATGCCCGGTCCGCCCGACGGACGATGCAGGGTGAATTCGCCGTCGCACAGGATTTCCAGCCCGATGGCGCTGCCGGGTACCGGGTAGCTCTGCCGGCCGGGCGAGAGCATCCGCCCGCGGGAGAGTTCCAGTCCGGAGGCGCTGAAATCCGCACAGCGCCAGAAATTGTCCAAATCGACCGTCTTGCGGGTCAGTCCGGCCCGAATCACGTTGTCAGAGGGGGGCATGCATTCTATGCCCGTGCCGTGCAGGTACGCGTGCAATTGCCGCGGGGGCAGCAGGAGGGCCTGTCCCGGCTGCAGGCGCCATTCCTGGAGCAGGAACGCGAAAGCGGCACCTGGGTCATCCGGGGCGGCGGCAGCGAGCTGGAGGAAGAGCCCGGCGGCCGGGCTGCGGTCGTCGCTCCGGGTCTGGAGTTCCCGGTTGGCTGCCTGCAGCATCGACCTGCGTGCGGGTTGCGGGAGGGCGAACAGTGCCTGGCAGAGTCCCCGGCAGTCGTGAGGAAAATCACTCTGCCAGAGCGACTGCCAAGGTGAGAACGCCGTAATCCGGTTCAACTCCCAAGTTATGTCCGGCAGCGGCCGGAAACCGGCCAGGGCCCGGAATTCGGTCACCGCGACCAAGGTTTCTGGCTTGGGGTTGGCGTCGCGGTACAGTTGCGGATTTTCTTGGTGCAGGCGGCGGGCGTCGCGACTGTCCGGATGACATTGAATCGACAATGGCTGCCCGCAGCTGAGGATTTTCAGCAGGAAGGGGAATTGGGGTTCCGCGTCCCGTCCCAGAATTTCGGCTGGGTGTTGCTGGCACAATGCATCCAGTCCGGTCGCGGTGTTAAGACCGCCAACCACGGCGGGGTTTGCGGGATGAGCGCCCAGCCACAGTTCGGCCCAGGGCAGGGCTGCGTCGTCGCGGTTCAGCAGTTCTGCGATGTATGGCCGCTGGCGGCCTTGGCGGCGGCTGCCCCAGGGGTAGTGACAGACTGCGCCCGTAAGGGGCAGGAATTGTGCGTAAGCAGACATGGTCATGACAAAAAAAGCTCGGCAAAGCTATTAATATAATTCCATAATAGCAAAACATTTTTGCTTTTCTGCACTTTTGCCATAGATTAAACAATTTACTCCAGCACATTTATCTTAATTTTGCTTATGCGACTGATTTTTTTACTGCTGTTGTTTTTTTCTGCTCATCTGTTGCCGGCGCAGCAGAATGCGCTGGTGGTGCTGCTGCCCTTTGCGGTCTCGGAGCGCATTCCCCGGGGCGCGGTGGCGCGTCTGCAGCTGCAGAGTCAGGACGGCCAGGAGCTGCTCTCGCTGGAAGTGCGGCGGGCCGCCCTGGAGCTGTTTGGCCCAGGGCGGGTCTCGTTGCTGGAATGTCCGGTCGCGATAGGTTCTGGCAGTCATCAGCTGCAACTGCGGGCGGTGTCGGACAAGACTGAGCTGGTTCTGGATGGGCTGCTGCTGGGCCGTGCGGCGCCCGTTTTGCTGCCGCCCCGTCCGCAGGTGCTCTTCCAGCCAGCCTCCCGGATCACTGCCCAGGGGCGTCCCCGGGTGCAGAAACTCGCGGTCATAGATTTTTCTGATGATTTTGCCCGTGATGGTGCGAGTGACCTGCAGTGGGAGGTTCTGCAGGGGACCTTCGCCTTGAATCTGAGCCGCCATCCCGGCAGCAGCCAGGGTGCGTTTCAGCTCTGGGGGGCCTGTCCGGAGGGCACCGCCCTGGCGCTGGCGCAGCGCTCGCACTGGTTCTGGCAGGATTACCGCTGCGGGGCCACGCTGTTGCCTGATGCCACGATGACTGCCTGGGGGCTGGTCTTCTGCGGTTGGTCGGAACAGGACTATCATCTTTTCCGGCTGGTCCGGGAAGGCGAGGGCGAACGGGCGGAATTCCTGCGGGTGCGGCAGGGGGTGGAGACAGTGCTGGCCCGGCAGCCGTTGCCCGCAGCAGCCGAGTCCTGGCGCCGCCTCGAGGTGTTCTGCCGCGACGGGCGCCTGCGGGGCATGGTGGGCGGGCGGGAAGTGCTGCAGTGCCTCGATCCGGCCGCGGCGGGCGGGCGCATCGGTCTGTATGGCCGGCAAGCGAAGCAGTTTTTTGTCGATGACGTGAGCGCATCCTCGCTCAGTCAGGAGGAATTCGAGGCCGGGGCTCTCGCGGCACCGTTCGGGCCCTGCGAACAGCTCTGGAATGATTTCGCCGATAAGCATTTCGCCGCGGACCGGCACATGAGCTCCTGGGCCCATCCGCGCAGTTTTTGGGCGGCGGACGGGCAGGGGATGTTCTGGTTCCGCAACCGCTTCTTCGGGGATGTGGAGTTCCAGTGGCACGGCAGCAGCTGGGCCGCCAGCGGGGAGAAATGGCGCCTCTGTCTGTTCAGTGCTGGACGTGATCCGGACAGCGGATACAGTTTTGCCTGGCGCGACGGGCAGCTGATCTTGAGCCGGCAGGGCCGCGAGGTGGCCAGAGCCCAGCAGAGTGCTCCGGCCGGCCCCGAGCTCACCATCCGGGCCAAAGCCGCAGGAGGCACGATCAGTTTCTGGCGGGATGACCAGCTGCTGCTGTCCTGGGAGGACCCCGAGTTCCTGAACAAAGGCGAGACGGGGGTGGCATTCGCCCGGCCCCTGCCGCGCTTTCTGGACCAAGCCAAAGTGCTGTCCAGCCAGCGCCTCGACTACAGTTTCGAACACGCTCCCGCGGCCTGGGCCGTGCAGGCCGGCACCTGGCAGGGGCTGCACCGCTGGGCCTGCGTGCCCAAATGGTCATTCTTCGGCGGACGCGGCAGCGCTGGACCGCAGGGGGTCAGACACGCCAACGCAGTGCTCTGGAACCTGCGCCGCTGCACAGGCGATTTCGATCTGGAAATTTTTGCGGCGCCGCTGGAGGGCACTCCGCAGCGGGCCCATTTTTCCTGGCCGGTCAGCATCAATGTCGCGTTTGCGGCCGATGGTCAGAGTCTGGAGTCCGGCTACAATTTTCTCTTCGGCACCTATGATGTTCCCTCGCAGCTGTTCTGGCAGGGGCGGGAAATCGCGGCTACTGACGCGATGCTCGATCTGACCTTGCGCCAGCAGCCCACCGCCTGGTATCACCGCATGACCCAGGCCTGGCAGCATCTGCGCATCCAGCGCCGGGACGGACGTATCCTGATCGATGCCGCCCGGCATGACGATCAGGCCCGCCATCTGGGCTTGCAGCGGCTCTTCGACCTGCCGGCGGCAGAAAACTCCGACGCAGGACAGTTCGCGGTCTGGACGTATGGCGACAACGGCTTGTCCATCGCCAGAGCGACCCTGGCGTTCGAGGACAGCGACGGCGCCGCCCCGCCCCCGCCCCGTCGCCCTGAATTGCAGTCCTGCAGCGGCGACGGCGTGCAGGCCCCGGAGCAGTATTTTCGGGCCGTCAATGATGCTTCCGGGGGGCTGTTCACCCGGCAGTTGAGCCACGCGGCGGTGGACTTATCCGTAACAGGGGAGCTGCGGCTGGCCTGGCGCAGCTCTGCGGATGCGCGGCTGAGTCTGTTTGCTCTGCTGCGGGGGCAATGCGCTGAGCTGGTCCTGACTGGCCCGGCCGAGCGCCGGCCCGGCACGATTTTTCTGGGTCCGGGTGAGACACGTCCGGCGTCCTGGCCGGGCTGGCAGATTACGACCGTGAATCTGGCTGCTGTGCTGAGCCGGTATTTCCCGTCCGGCCCGTTGCAGGTGGAGAGTCTTTGGCTCGGCAGTCCGTATCAGACTTATGCCGAGATTGCCGGCTTCGGGGTGAATCCGGTTGCTGCCTGGTACGAATATCAGCCGCCGCAGTGGCTCGCGGGCAACCCTCTCCCGCCGGCACCACCCCGGGGACTGATCCTGCACTGCCACGGTCGCAACTTCTATAACGATTTTGAAGAGGATTTCGGTGACTGGCAGCGCCTGGGCGGACAGGATGGCGCGGCTCTGCTCCTCGATGACCCGCAGCCGGACGATGCCAGCGGCCGCAGCCTGCGGCTCCTGAATCAGCGCCTCGGCGGAGCCGCCGGGGCCTGGATCACCCGCCGGGAATTCTCCCTGAGTGATTTCCCGGGGCTGTGCTTCCGCTACCGCCTCCCGGCTGGCATTGAGCATAATCTGCTGGTGATTGTCGCCGGCCGTTGGCGGGAAGTGCAGCTGAGCAGCAGTGATGCCAGCTGGCCGCTGCTGGGTCCGGCAGTGCCGGTCCGCCAGGATGAGCGCTGGCAGCAGCTGGAAATCAATCTGGCGGAAAGACTGTCGCCCAACAGCGCCGGTAACCGTAGCGTCGAGGCCCTGGCCCTGGCCGATTCGGCAATCCTGGGCAGCCGGCAGCGGGCTGCCGCCTGGGTGGATGAATTTCAGCTGATCCCGGCCTTGGCCCCGGGAGAGGAAGTCAGGGTCAGTGACGCCCGGGGACGGCCAGTGCAGGCTGTGCGGGCACAATGGAGCGACTCGCCGCTACCCGATATCCAGGAAGAGACACCCCTGCCGGGAAACATTGTGCGCTTGCCCGCTGCCGCCCCTGGCGGCTGGCTGCACCTGCAGGCCCAGTTCGCCGACGCCAGCTGGAGCCGCCCGCGGGCGGTCCGGTACCTCCGCCGTGAAACGCCGCCACCGCCGCCACCGCCGGCCAGTGCCGCCCTGGAGCTGCCGCCGCTGTTGCCGCCCCTGCTGACTTATCTGCCGTCGGACCGGCTGCTGCTGACCGATTTCGAAGCCGCGGACCCCGAGCGCGAGGAAGTGAGCCGCAGCGGGGAATTCACGACCCGGCGGGAAGCCTGGGCGCTGCTGGACCAGGGGCAGGCGGCGGGCGGAGAGGCCTGCGGAGTGATGGTGAATCTCTCCGAATCGGGATTTTTTTCTGCGTACCTGCGCCAATCCGCCTGGGATGTGCGGCGCTGGCCCTGTGTTTCCTTTGACTATCGCTTTGCCATCCCCGGCTGCGCCCTGAACCTCTCCTTGCTGGTCAATGACGCCATGAGTATTGTGGAGTGGACCGGTCCGAACCGGCCCGGTAACAATTTTGATCTCGCCACAATCGGGGCTGCCGACTTGGCCCAGCAGGATGGAAGCTGGCACAACTGCGCCTTCGATTTGGCCGCGATGTTGCTGAGTCAGCGTTTTGCCGGGGCCCGGGAGCAGTCGCTGATGACCGCCAGCGAGCTGTCGTTCTGGGCGACCAACCACCAGGGCAGAGGATATTACAACCCCTTGGAGGCGAAGCTCTACATCGATAATATCCTACTCTATTCCGAACGTGGCCGGGACCCCGCTTTCCGCTGGCAGCAGCCCCCCGGCAGCCGCCCGGCGGTCGCATACGCCTACCTCTTCAACCAGGAGGAGGACTCAGTGCCGCCAGAGGAAATCAACTTCCGGGAACCGGCGATCACTTTCCCCGGCACCGCGCCGGGGGTGTGGTATTTCCATCTCCGGGCCGTGGCTGCGAACCAGCAGTGGAGCCCGACCACGCACCGGAAAATCACCATCCGGGAATGAAATTTTCGCACCTGACCAAAATTATGCAAATAACCCGGTTCCCGGGTTGACATTTGCCGGTAGGTGATTAAATTCCTGATTGTCAATCGGGTCGGTGCAGTAGTTATCATTCATTCCTGGAGGTGTCTGATGCGGAACAAATTCACCTTGATTGAGCTGTTGGTGGTGATTGCGATTATTGCGGTGCTGGCTTCGATGCTGTTGCCGGTCTTAAGCAAGGCCCGGGCCAAAGCGCAGCAGACCTTGTGCATGAGCCATGTCAAGGAACTGAATCTGTCGGTGCTGCTGTACCTCGAGACTTTCGACGACTATTTCCCGACCGCCCATCAGCCCTCAG
>JAAYYJ010000258.1 GCA_012515455.1 Oligosphaeraceae bacterium | reverse complement strand
GGATGCCCACCGCCGGAGGTGCGCCCTTCACCACCACCCATGGGATGGTCGACAGGGTTCATAACCACACCGCGGACATGCGGACGCCGGCCCAGATAGCGCTTCTTGCCGGCTTTACCCAGGTTGATGCTGGAATGTTCAAGATTACCAACCTGACCAATGGTGGCCCGGCAATTGACATTGATCAGACGAATTTCGCTGCTGGGCATCTTGACCTGCGCGAATTGGCCTTCCTTGGCCCGCAGAATCGCAACCTGACCCGCGGCTCTGACCAGTTTTGCTCCCTCACCCGGAACCAGCTCAATGCAATGAATATTGATACCGTTGGGGATGTCTTTGATCGCCATGCTGTTGCCAGGCTTGAAATCAGCTGTGGGGCCGCTGAGCACAGTGCTGCCCTGAGTCAGCCCTACAGGCGCCAGGATGTAACGCTTCTCGCCGTCGGCATAGTGCAGCAGGGCGATGCGCGCAGTGCGGTTCGGATCATATTCGATATGGGCGACCGTGGCTGGAATACCATCTTTGTCACGCTTGAAATCGATTATACGATAGGAGCGCTTGACACCGCCGCCGCGAAAACGGCTGGTGATACGACCGAGGTTGTTGCGACCACCGGTAGATTTCTTGCCTACAGTCAGGCTTTTCTCCGGAGTGCTGCGAGTGATTTCCGAAAAATCACTCACGCTCATGTGTCTCCGCCCGGGAGACGTAGGTTTGTATTTTTTGATTCCCATTTTTTCAGCCTTTTCCTAGTAATTGAAGCCGGGTATGCCGCTTCAAACTTTTGCAGGCAAAGACGCTTTTAGGCGACTGCCATTTGGCGTCACAGCGTCTCGATTGTCCCTTGCGACAAAGTCACAATGGCTTTTTTCCAGTCGGCACGCTTGCCCATCTTGGCACTGCGCATCCGCTTCTTCTTGCCCAGGACATTCATGACATTCACCGAGGAAACCTTGACATCGTCAAAAATCAGCTCGATGGCTTTCTTGATTTCAATTTTGTTGCATTTAGGATTGACCTTGAACAGGTACTTGTTGTACTTGTCGCGCAAGTTCGTGCCTTGTTCCGTGATCAAAATCGTGTATACTACATCGTAAGGGCTTTTCATGCTCGTTTTCTCCTTACGCCAAGCGGTTGCCCAGAGCTTCAAGCCCGGCGCTGGTGATGACAATCTTCTTGAACAGCAGCATCAGGTAGGTATTCACTGAGCTGGCTTTCAATACCAAAACATTCGGGAGGTTGCGGGCCGCCAGGTCTACGTTCTCATCGTAATCCTCGACCAGCACCAACGCGTTGTCACCAACGCCCAGGTTTTTCAGGAACTCAAGCATCCGCTTGGTCTTGGGCTCGGCAATCTCAAGCTTGTCAACCACGACCAGATCGCCAGCTTCGAGACGGTCGGTGAAAGACCGGCGCAGGGCCAGACGTTCGACCTTCTTGTTGACACTTTTGCTGTAATCGCGCGGATGCGGTCCGAAGGCGACACCGCCGCCGACCCAGACGGGGCTGCTAGCCCTGCCGGCACGGGCCCGGCCAGTGCCTTTCTGGCGCCAGGGCTTGGCACCGGAACAGGCGACCATGCCGCGGCTTTTGCTGGAATGGGTGCCGGCGCGCATGCGGGCCAGGAATGCCACCACCGAATCCTTAACCGCCTGTTCACCTTTGACGGATTCCAGCCAGGTCTCCTGGATATCAATCTTCGCGCCAGTATCAGCACCAGCGCTGTTTTTCACTGTCAGTGTAGTTGCCATAATTGTAGTCTCCCTCCGCTTACTTCTTTACCGCATTACGGACGATGACCACACCACCGGTCGCACCGGGGATGGCGCCCTTGACCAGAATGAGGTTCTCCTCGGGACGAACCCCGACCACCAGAAGATTCTGCACCGTGCGGCGGACATCGCCAAAATGACCAGGCATCTTGCGCCCTTTGTAAACTTTGCCGGGGGAGGCACACATACCGATGGAGCCGGTACGGCGCGTCCAGGCACCGCCATGACTGGCCCGACCGCCGCCGAAGCCCCAACGCTTCACGACACCGGTGAATCCATGGCCCTTGGAACGGCCAATCACATCCACGTATTCATTCTCCGCAAAAGTATCTGCCTTGATCACATCGCCGACCTTCTGGGCGGGGTCGCTGTCGAGGCGCATTTCGCGGATGATTGCCGGCGGGGTATCCAGGCCGGCCTGTTTCACATTGCCCATTACCGCCTGGCTGACGTTCTTGATTTTGCGGGAGCCAAAGCCCAGCTGCAGGGCGCTGTAGCCGTCCTTGTCCTGGGTACGGGTAGCCATCACCGGGCAGGGGCCCAGCTCAATCACGGTCACTGGTACCAGCACACCGTCTGCAGTATAAATTTGGGACATGCCCAATTTTTTGCCAATGAGACCTTTTTTCATCTCTAGTCTCCCTTATATTTTGATGACGATGTCCACACCGGCCGGGAGGTTGAGCTTGCGCAGCTCATCGACTGTCCGCCCGCTGGGGTTGATGATGTCCAGCACACGTTTGTGGGTGCGGATTTCGAACTGTTCCATGCTTTTCTTGTCAACGTGGGGTGAGCGATTGACGGTGAAGCGTTCGATGCGGGTCGGCAGCGGGATGGGGCCAGCCACGAGAGCGCCAGTACGTTTGACCGTATTGACAATCTCGCTGGTGGATTGGTCCAGTATCGAATGTTCGAAAGCCTGGAGCTTGATTCTGATTGTTTGTTTCTTCGCCATAGTCAGTGTTGCCTCTTTGTCACTGTTAGGGTTCTGCGTCCGCATGCGAAAAATCGTACTGGAAGGGTTCGGCTACGAAATCAGCCCGTCCTGCGCTCAAGGAGCGCAACTGGGATGCGTAGCCAAACATTTCGACCAACGGCAGCAGAGCCACAATTCGAGACGCACCCAGAGCCAATGAATCAAGTTCGGTAATGCGGCCATTGCGGGCCGTGAGGTCCGCAATGACATTGCCGACATGATCCTGGGGCGTACTCACCTCCAACCGCATCACCGGTTCCAGCTCCGCCAGGCCAGCCAGGTGGATTGCCTCCACCAGGGCTTGTCTGGCTGCAGTTAAGAACGCCAGTTCTGACGATTCATTTGCATCATACGAAACGTCAGCAACTGTGATGCGCATATCCGCCAACGGGTGGCCACCGGGGACACCCGTATCGACGACCTCTCTGACCGCCTGCAGGATTGCCAGACGGCAATTCTGGGGCAGGTCCTGGCCCATTTCGGGCTCTTCGATGCTGATGCCGCTGCCTCGTGCCAGCGGCTCCAGCGCTATTTCAATTCCGGCCCGCCGGGCGATGTCCGGGGTCAGCTGCTTGACGAAATCCAGGCGCTGGCGGGCGGGAGAAAGGATGGTATGTTTGTAATTGACTTGCGGTTTTCCAGTCCGGGTCTGCACACCGTATTCGACCCGCAAGCGGTCTTGCACGATGTCCAAATGCAGCTCACCCATGCCTGCCACCATGCATTGACCGAGAATTTCATCCTGCTGAAAGCGCAGACTGGGGTCCTCCGCGCACATTTTTTCCAGAGCGGCGGGCAAAGCCTCCCGGTCTTCTGCCTGGCTGCCCTCGAAGGTCATGCTCACCACCGGTTCCGGGAAGAGCATGCTGTCCAAGGTCACGCTCAGGCCGTTCTGGCAGAGCGTATCACCGATTCGGCAATCGCCGACCGGGACATCCAGTCCCACGATATCGCCAGCGCCGGCTGAATCAATCTCACAGCATTCTCCGGCTTGCAGGCGCAGGACTCGCCGGACCAGGAGTTCCCGGCCGTTCCGGCTGTTGCCCAAGGACTGTCCGGCCCGGACTGTGCCACTGTAAAGGCGAACCATGACAAAATCACCGGTCCAAGCCTGATGGCAGATGCGGCAGACCAGGAGGCAGGCCGGCGCAGCGGGATTCTGGCGCAGGAGTGCCTGGAAGCCCGCGGAAGTGTTACCGGCCCGCAGCTGTCCGCCCCCATCCGGCGGAGGCAGGTAGCTGCAAATCCCGTCTAGTAGAGCATTGGTGCCGCAGTTCTGCAGGGCGGTGCCGCAGAACACCGGAATCAAGAGCCCCTTGCCAGTTGCTCTCTGCAGAGCTTCACGGTACAAGTCCGGACTGGGCTTGTCGTTATTAAAGTAGCAGCGCAGAATTTCGTCATCGGCCTCAGCCAGGCTTTCCAGCAGGAACGACTCTGCTTCGGAGAAAGCCAAGCTGATGTCCAGGTCCTGTTCCCAGTCCTGCAACGCGCCCTCATCCAGCGCAAAAGCAACTGTGCCGGTCAGCAAATCAAGAGCGCCAGCGAACTTGCCATTTTTGCTTACTGGCAACTGAACCGGCACCGCCGGGATGCCAAAACGCAGATGAATTTGTTTTACCGCGCCGGCAAAATTTGCCCCCTCGCGGTCCATCTTATTGATAAAAGCCAGAGCGGGCAAGGAGTATCTCCTCGCCCGCCGCCACACGGTTTCCGATTGCGCCTGCACCCCGTGCACGGCACAGAACACTGCCACCACACCATCCATCACCCGCAGAGAGCGTTCGACTTCGGCGGTGAAATCGATGTGCCCGGGAGTATCAACAATGTTGATCTGACAATTCCGCCAGCGGCAGCTGACTGCGGCGCTGACCACGCTGATGCCCCGCTCGCGTTCCTGCTGCAGGTAATCGCTGACAGTGGTCCCTTCATGGACCTCTCCCGCCACGCGCAGGCACCCGGTGGCCAGAAGAATGCGTTCGGTCAGCGTTGTCTTGCCGGCATCAATATGTGCAATGATGCCGAGGTTGCGGATCTGCGATGGGGATTCAGCGGCCATTTGTTCATTCTTCCCGATGCTCCCGTTGGCAGCTCTGCAACACCATCAGACCGAAACGGCAATCATCCCCAGCGATAATGCGCGAAAGCCTTGTTGGCGTTGGCCATCTTGTGAGTGTCGTCTTTCTTCTTGACCGCGTTGCCGGTGTTGTTGAAAGCATCGAACAGCTCATTGGCCAGGGCCACGCTCATGCAGGTGCCTTTGCGATTGCGGGCGTAAGTGGTGATCCAGCGCATCGCCACAGCCAACTGGCGGGCTTCCGGGACTTCCAGGGGCACCTGGTAAGTCGCACCGCCGACGCGGCGGCTCTTGACTTCCAGACGCGGTTTGACATTCTCCAGGGCCTGTTCGAAGAGCTCCATGGCCTCCACGTCTTTGGCTTTTTCCTTCAGCTGGTCGAAGGCGCCATAGACAATGCCTTGCGCCACAGACTTCTTGCCGCGTTCCATCACGGTATTGATCAGCCGGGCTACCAGTTCGCTGTTGTAACGGACATCTGGAATCAACGGACGTTTTTCTGCGCTACGTCTTCTCATTATTCTTTTCCTAGTCTAGCTTGACTTAAATTTTCCTGTCTGGTCTGGCGGCACAACGTGCTGCAGGTTATTTTTTGCCCTTGACCGGCTGACCCGGCTTCGGACGCTTGGTGCCGTATTTCGAACGACCGCGGCGGCGCTTGTCCACGCCAAGAGTATCAAGAGTGCCCCGGACCACGTGATAACGCACGCTGGGCAGGTCACGGACTCTGCCGCCGCGCACCAGAACCACGCTGTGTTCCTGCAAGTTGTGGCCCTCACCACCGATGTAAGCGGTAATTTCCTGACCATTGGTCAGGCGCACGCGGGCGACTTTGCGCAACGCTGAATTCGGCTTTTTGGGAGTACGGGTGGTTACTTGCAGGCAGACACCACGGCGCTGCGGACACTGAGCAAGAGCACGCACACGGTTCTTGTTGGGTTTAACACTACGGCCCATTCTAATCAATTGATTGATCGTCGGCATCAGACTCTTTCCTGGTTTTTTTCTATGCGATGGTGGTAAATAAAAAATTAGAACTCCTAATATAATCTTGAAACTGAATATTTACAAATCGAAGTCTGGCAAATTGCGTTTTTTTGTCTGATCGCACCGGTCATTTGCAGTGGTGCGGGCCTGTTTTCCCGGCCTGATTGGGTACCGCTTACCAGGCCGTCATTGCCCGGCGGCAAAACTGACATTGTGCCTATACTGACTTGCGCAGGAGGCGGTATGCCGGACGGGAAAAGTGCTGCGTGGGGCTGGCGCTCATAGCTGGTGCCAGCGGCCGCCGGGGCAGGCCGACTTCTGCGGGGGGCATTTCCCCCCCCACATCGGGGATGCGGTCCGCCAATGGCCCTGTTGCACGTCGAAAAAACAAAATATCCAGGCGTGGGTTTGGCAAAAATCTATGTCGACATTATCTTATTCTTACATCTTATTGGCACTTCTTATTGGCTCTTCGCCGCAAATGGCTTCATTTGGCAATCTCAAATTGGAAGGAACAATCACCTGATGCAAAAAATCTCTCTGCTGTTGTGGACCTTGTGGCTGGGGCTCTCGCTGGGCGCGGCCGATTTTGTGCCGCTGCGTACGATATATGTCTCCCCGCGCGGGGATGACCGCCAGTCGGGACTGCTGCCGGAACAGCCCTTGCGCAGCATTAATAAGGCGGCCCAGCTGGTCCGCCCCGGTGATCTGGTGCTGGTGTCCGGCGGGCGCTATCAGGAGCAGGTGCGGATCACGACCTCTGGCACCGCCGAAAATCCGATTGTGTTCCGGGCCCAGCCGGGCGAGACTGCACTGCTGGACGGCGGCCTGTTGCTGACGGGCTGGACTGCGACTGCCGGACGTGAATATGTCTATGAGGCTGATTGCCCCTACGCCATCAATATGCTCTGGGAGCGCTGCATCCTGAACCGTTCTCTGGAAGTCAATACCTTGGATATGGTCGCGCAGCAGCCGGGCGGGTACTTCCATGACCTGGCAACCGGCAAGCTCTATGTGCGCTGCCTGAACAGTGTTGACCTGCCGGAACAGGCCGGCATTGTGATCGTGCCCGTGCAACAAGGCGGCAAGCCCCTGCCGTACAACGCCATTCCGCAAAATGTCAGCCTCTGGGACAACGCTGTTTTTATCACCGGCAGCTATGTCCAATGGGAGAATTTTGAGATCGCGTTCTATCCCGCCAGCGGCATCCGGGTGCAGGCCCCCGCAGAACATTGCGTGGTGCGGGGCAACATCATTT
>JAAYYJ010000257.1 GCA_012515455.1 Oligosphaeraceae bacterium | reverse complement strand
CATAATTTGAAATAAGCAATGACTGTACCACTCTCACAGATTCGCAATTTTTCCATTATCGCCCATATCGACCACGGGAAATCCACCCTGGCTGACCGATTCCTGCTGCATACCAAGACCATTGAGACCAGGACCTTCCATGACCAGGTGCTGGATGCCATGGACCTCGAGAAGGAGCGCGGCATCACCATCAAGTCGCACCCGGTCCGCATGCTCTTCCCCTCCTGCAACGGGCAGCAGTATGTTTTCAACTTGATTGACACCCCCGGGCATGTCGATTTCAGCTATGAGGTCAGCCGCAGTCTGGCAGCCTGCGAAGGCGCGCTGCTGGTGATTGATGCCGCTCAGGGCGTGCAGGCCCAGACCATGGCCAATGTGAATCTGGCCATCCGCCAGCATCTGACCATTATCCCGGTCATCAACAAGATCGACCTGCCGGCCGCCAATGTCGAGATGTGCCTGGAACAGCTGGAAGAACTCCTGGCCATACCCAGAGAAGAGGCGCTGCTGGTCTCGGCCAAGGCCGACCTCGGCATTGACGAACTGCTGGAGGCGGTGGTGGAACGAATCCCTCCGCCCCAGGCCGATCCCAAGGAGACACTGCAGGCACTGGTCTTCGATTCGGTCTTCGATGTCTACCGCGGAGTGGTGGTGTATCTGCGGGTGATGCACGGCAGCTGCAAACCGCGGGACATGATCAGGCTGTTCAGCTCCGAAATCAGTACCGAGATCAAGGAACTCGGCTTCTTCAGTCCGGATATGCGCGCGGATACTCAGCTGTCGGCCGGCCAGGTCGGTTACGTGATCACCACCATCAAATCTCCGCATGACATCAAGGTCGGCGACACCATCACCCTGGAAAACCATCCCTGCACCGCCCCGCTGGCCGGTTTCCAGCATGTCAGCCCGATGGTTTTCAGCGGCATCTATCCGATCGATACGGCCGATTACGAGGCCTTGAAGGTAAACATTGCCAAGCTGCGCCTGAACGACAGCGCCTTCGTGGCCCAGCCCGAGAGCTCGGTGGCCTTGGGGGCAGGATTCCGCTGCGGCTTCCTGGGGTTGCTGCACATGGAGATCGTCCAGGAGCGGCTGCGGCGGGAATATAATATGGATATCCTGCTGACCTACCCCAGCGTCATTTATCACGTCTTCTTGCGCAATGGCACTATGAAGGAAGTGGACAACCCGCTGTATATGCCCGACCCCAGCGCCATCGACCATGTCGAGGAGCCGATGATCAAGGCGCAGATCATCTCGCCCTCCACCTACTTGGGACCCATTATGAATCTGGTGATGGAAAAACGCGGCCTGTGCCTGAAGACCGATACCGTGGATCACCTGCATGTGATGGTCACGGCCAGAATGCCTCTGCACGAAATCGTCCTCGATTTCTATGATAAGCTTAAGACCGTGACCCGCGGCTACGGCAGCATGGATTATGAGCCCGACGGCTACCAGGCCGGGCCGATGGTCAAGCTCGATATCCTGGTCAATGGCGAGCCGGTCGACGCCTTCGCTTCCATCGCCCATGCCGACCGGGCGGTGACCCGGGCCCGGCTGATCTGCGAGCGTCTGCGGGAAGCCATTCCGCCCCAGATGTTCAAAGTGGCCATTCAAGGCGCCATCGGGGGCAAAATCATCGCCCGCGAAGATGTGCGCCAATATCGCAAGAATGTGCTGGCCAAGTGCTACGGCGGCGATATCACCCGCAAGCGCAAGCTGCTGGACAAACAGAAGGAAGGCAAGAAGCGCATGAAGGAAGTCGGCAGCGTCAATATCCCGCAGGAAGCCTTCGTGGCGGTGCTGCGGGCCAGCGATTCTGATTGACCCCTGCTGTAAATACACTCACTGGCCGCCGCCGCAACCCGGGATTTCAGGGTTGCGGCGCCTGCCATAGCTATGAATTGTGGTTAATATGCCTATCTGGACAATTGTCATACTGGACCTGGTGATCTTCTACTTCTTCTTCGGGAACTATGTCACCGGAGTGCTGCGCAGCCGGAAAATGGCCCTGTTCGCCAGTTTGCGTGATTACGAGAAGCATTTCCGCCGGCTGCTGGCCCGGGATGAGGACATCCTGCCCCCCCGGCACCTGACAGCCTTGCGGGAGGCGGTCACAGAACTGCAGGCGGTCCGCCAGCGCAAAGACAGCGCCGAGGCGGAGAAATGCCGGAAGAAATACCAGCAGGGCGCAGTCGCGAATCTGCCCCCGCCGCCGAGCTGCCGCTGGATACGCGAGAACCTGGAAATCCTGGTGGTAGCCCTGGGGCTGGCCTTCGGTGTCCGTTCACTGTATGTGCAGCCATTTAAAATCCCCACCGGCAGCATGCAGCCCACCCTTTTCGGGATCCATTTTCAGCCGGCGGAAGCGCCCTACGCCGGCAATAAGGTGCAGAAGTTCTTTTCCTTCCTGAACTACTCCCGCCGCCATCTCGACCTCGTGGCCCAGGACGCCGGCAGCGTGGATTTTTACGGCATCCGGCCGGTGCCCTCCTGGCCCTTCTTTCCCCAATCCGAGGTCCAAGTCGGCAGCCAGAGTTACCTGGTGCCGGGAACGCCCCTGGATATTCAGAAGGCCCTCTATGAACAGTACGGACAATTCCGTCACAGCCTCGAGTTCCGCGGCGGGGAGACCGTGCTGCGGGGAGCCCTGGAATCGGGCGATCACCTGTTTGTCAACCGCTTGAGCCTCTGTTTCAAGGAGCCGCGGCGCGGTGACGTGATGGTCTTCGTCACCGATGGGCTGCTCAACCCCAGCGGACAGCCCTTCGGGGGCCGCTACTATATCAAACGCCTGGTGGGACTGCCCAATGATGAATTGCTGATCAAAGATCACAAGCTGTACGTGAAAGCACCCGGCGAGAGCGAATTCCGCCTGCTCGACCAAGACGACGACCCCGGTTTCGCACGCATCCACAGCTGCCTGGGCGGTTACCACGGCTATGCGCATGCGCCCGGGGCGAAATACCTGCGCAGCAACGACGACAGCTTCAAGGTCCCCCCGGGACAGTATTTCATGCTGGGGGACAATTCCGAAAACAGCCTGGACAGCCGCTACTGGGGCACCGTCCCGCGCGAAAACCTGGTGGGCACGGCTTTGCTGGTCTGGTGGCCGTTCTCCCGGCGCTGGGGCAGCGTCGACCGGGTGGAGCCACTGCCCCATTCCACCCCGCCTAATCTGCCGGCCGTCAAACATCCGCCTCAGGCCGACTGACACGCCGAAGGCGCGGTTGCAAACGAACATTCTGCCCGTTGACAATAGGTGCGCAAGCAAAAAAATCAAGGAGCGATTGATGGACACACGCTTGATTGCGGTGATTGATGCCTCGGGTGCGGTTCTGGCCCGCGAAGAGCAGCTGCCTGAATTGAAGGACAACGAAGTGCTGATCAAGGTCGATTCGTCGTTGATCAGCCCCGGGACGGAAATGAATGGTGTGCGGATGCGGCGGGAGAAACCCGACCCCGAGGCCAAGGATATTCATTTCGGCTACGCCAATGCCGGTGAGATCATTGCGGTCAAAGGTGAGGTGAAGGATTTGCGGGTCGGCATGCGGGTGGCCGCGATGGGCGGCGGCGCCAAGCATACCAATTACGCCTGCGTGCCGGTGAATCTGGTCGTGCCTATCCCGGATAACCTCAGCTATGAACAGGCGACCTTCGCCTGCCTGGGGGCGACAGCCTTGCAGGCGATTCACCGCACCGAGGCGCAACTGGGCGAGTACGGCGTGGTGATGGGACTGGGTATTGTGGGCAATCTGCTCAGCCAGCTGGCCCAGCTGTCCGGAGTCAGAGTGCTGGGCTGGGAAGGTTATGAGAACCGTATCGCCATGGCGCATGCTTGCGGCCTTACCCATACCGTCAATTTCAAGACCTCCGACCCGGTTGCAGTTACCAAGGTCTTTGCTGCCCCCTACGGCCTCGATTTCGCAGTGCTGGCCTTTGGCGGTGCCGCTACTGGGCCTTTGCAGCAGGTAATGGACTGCATGAAAGTCTCCGCGGATGGACACGCGATGGGAAATATCGTCCTGATCGGCGGCTGCAAGGTCGAGATCGGCGGCGGCGCCTCGTCCGGGAACCTGAATTTCATGGCCTCTTCCCGTACTGGGGCCGGCTACCATGACGACGCCTGGGAATACGGCCACGATTATCCCAATGCCTTCGTGAAATTCACCACCCAGCGCAACCTGCGCGAAATCGTGCGGCTGATGGCGGAGAAACGACTCGTGGTGGAGCCGATGATCACCCACCGTCTGCCCCTGACCGAAGTGGGCCAGGCAGCCGACCTGCTGCTCCATCACCCCGACCAGGCCATGGGCATTAGCCTGAAAATGCAGTAAACCGCCGCAGCGCTGGCCTGCGAACGTGCGCCAGACTGCCGCCAGGGCCTCCGGCCCCGGCTTCTTGACACCAGGGCCGTACCACATTTTCCAGGGAATAAGATTATGTCACAGGATTATCGCCAGCTCAAGCTCAGAGTCACCGGTTGCGAGTTGTTCTTTCTCCCCTGTCCGACCAGAGTACCGCTGAAGTACGGGGCGGAGACGATCACGTCCTGTGAAAATGCCCGTGTCTGTCTGCATCTCAGCGCAGAAGATGGCCGGGAGGCCTGCGGCTGGGGCGAGACCCCGCTGAGCGCCGCCTGGGCCTGGCCGGGAGCACTGTCTTTCAAGGACCGTGAACGCCGCATGAAGGAGTTCTGTGATGACTTGGCTGGTGTCTGGAGAGAGGTCTCCGGCCAGGGACACGCCATGGATATCGGCTGGGAGTTCCTGGAAGAGCGTCTCGATGATCTGCTCGACTCAGCCAATGCCGGGCAGCAGGCCGAGATGCCGCACCTGGCAGCGCTGATCTGCAATTCGGCTTTCGACCTGGCCCTCCATGACGCGTATGGAAAACTGGTGGGACGACCGGTCTACGAGACCTATAATGGCCAGTACATGGCCAGAGATTTGGCCGTGTATCTGGAGGATCAGCGCTTCGCCGGACAATATCCCCAGGATTATCTGCAGGCGGACAGCCCGCAGCAGCTCCCGGTCTGGCACCTGGTCGGCGGCAAAGACCTGCTGACCGAGGCAGACCTGACCGGGCAGGAGCGGCAGGACGCCTACCCGGTGCTGCTGACCAAGTGGATTGAGCGGGACGGCTTGTTCTGCCTGAAGGTGAAGCTCACCGGCAATGATGCGGAATGGGATTACGAACGGATGGTCCGGGTCGGGAAGATCGCGTTGCAGTATAACTGCCGGCACCTTTCACCTGATTTCAACTGCCAGGTCCAGGACCCGGCCTACGTCAATGCACTGCTGGACAGACTGCAGGCGGAATATCCGGAAATCTATGCCTTGATCCTCTATGTCGAACAACCCTTCCCCTATGACTTGGAGGCACACCGCATCGATGTGCATTCGGTGTCCCGCCGTAAACCGCTGTTCATGGATGAGAGTGCGCACAACTGGCGGCTGATCAAGCTGGGCTATGAACTCGGCTGGACTGGCGTGGCCCTGAAGGTCTGCAAGACCCAGACCGGCGCCCTGCTGTCGGCTTGCTGGGCCAAAGCCCACAACATGCAGCTGATGGTCCAGGACCTGACCAACCCCCGCCTGGCCATCATCCCGCACGTGCTGCTGGCGGCCAAGGTCGGGACCATCATGGGCGTGGAATGCAATGCCGCGCAGTTCTACCCCGAGGCCTCCCAGCAGGAGGCGAAATTCCACCCCGGGCTGTATGAGCGGCGCCAGGGCGTGGTAGACTTGTCGACCCTCCAGGGAAATGGCTTCGGTTACAATATCCCGACCCTGCCCTGAAGGACGCCGCCGATAACACGACAACTGGGGACAATTGGGGGGACCGGCAATGATTATTGACTCACATGTGCATTTTGCGGCCGGCTATGAGCAAATGCCCGAGCAGGGCGCGCTGTTGGTGCGGGAAGCCGGGAAGTACGGCATTGGCGCGCAACTGGTCTCCAATGTGATTGGCGGGGGCCCCGGCAGCGGCCCGTTCCCCACCGCGGAATACCTGCGCCGGGCCAACGACTACGCCGCTGAACAAGCCAGGAAAAACCCCGGCCGGATTTATTATCAGGTGTACCTGAATCCCCAGCTGCCCAATTGGCGGGAGGAGCTCGCCCGCGGTTTGGCCCAGGGCGCGGTCGGAATCAAACTCTGGATCGCCTTGAAGAATGAACAGGGTGGTTTGGAGGAGACTGGCGCGGTGCTGGAGGCCGCTGTGGCCGCCCGCAAGCCGGTGCTGTTCCATGTCTACAACCGCACCGACGAGAACTATCCCGGTGAAATCGATATCGCGGAGCTGGCCTGGCTGTCGCGCCAGCATCCGGACTGCCGGATGATTGCCGGACATCTCGGGGGCAACTGGCGGGAGTCGCTTGGTATGTACAAATATTGTGGTGCGAATGTCTTTTTTGACCTCTGCGGCGGATATCCGGAAGACGGTACGCTGGAGAGCATCCTGCAGGAATTCCCGGCAGAAAAAATCCTCTATGGCTCAGATGCCCGCGGGCGCAGCTACCTGTCCCAGGTCCAGAAAGTGTCGCTGGCCAAGATCAGCGCCGAACAGCGCGAGCTGATTTTATGGCGCAATACGGCCAGGCTGTATGGCCTGCCTGAACCACCGCCCTGGGAGACACCCGTGCCCGGCAACCCGCTCCCCCTGCCGCCCGGCGCAGATGAGGACCATTACTGTTTTTGCGGGCGCTACCCGTTCAATCTGGCCCATCCGGAGGTGAGACCTGCAGGATTGGCCAAAATGCTGGCCGAATATGGCCTCAAGGCGGCTTACGCTGCCGACCTGAACGGCATTTTCAGCACCGACCTGCTGAGCTCAAACCGGCAGTTCCGGCAGGAGTGCGCTGCTGTCAAGACAGTCCACCCTCTGGCCGTAATCAACCCGCACGCGCATAATTGCCAGGCTGTGCTGGAGGAGGCCCTGACCGGAGGATATGCCGGAGTTTGGCTCTCGCCGGTGCGGCATTGCTGGCGCCTGGATGACCCGCGCTACCAGTTCGTATTTCAACAATGCGCCGGAGCCCGCCTGCCAGTGTATGTTAACTTCGGCTTCGATGACGCACGCTTCCGTCAGGCCGCCCTGCGCACCCGGGACTGCAGCGAGGAAGAGCTCAAAAACTTCCTGGCCGCTGCCCCCCACAACCGCTATATCCTGCAGGGGACCCGCCTGAACCCGGCGTTCCAGGCTCCCCCGGGACTGAACTGCGCCCTGACCCTGACCCATCTCAGCGACTCGGATGGCGCAGTGGCTGCCCATTGCCTGCGGCCGGGCTCGCTGCCCCTGTGCTGGGGCAGCGAATTCCCCTTCCGCGACCTGCGGCAAGTCCGCGCCGCCGCGGCTGCCCAGCTGCAGCTCAATGACTGCCGCTGATGGCGCCGGCCGGCGGAGGCGCTAGAATTTCCCCCGGTCCGGATCGGTCCCGGCATTGAGGAAGCGCAGATCGAGCAAATGCCCGGTACGGATATCGCCCATGGAATGCAGCATAGCGCTGCGGACATCCTTGAACTTGCAGTTCAGGCGTTCCAGCAGCTGCTCCAGGTAATACCGGTCGCCATGCTCCTGCAGCTGCGCCTCGTAAGGGCAGGATTTGATGGCTGGGAAGTTGAAGAGTGCAGCCGCAGACTTTATTTCGGCCTTGCTGATCAGGCAGAGCGGGCGGATCAGGCGCTTGCTGCCGCCGTCGGCCGCCACATTCGGCCCCATGGTCTTCAGGCCCCCGCCGCGGAACAGCGCCATAAGAAAGCTCACGCAGAGGTCATCAAGATGCTGACCCAGCACAATTTTATTGCAGTTCAGCTCATCCGCCAGCTGGTGCAGCTGCCCCCGCCGCAATCTTGAACAAAGCGGACAGGGTTTGTCGCCTGCGCCTTTCTGGTCCAGGATAGCACTGCCGGAAAGACTGGACACCCGTAGTTCCCAGCCCTGCGAGCAGCAATATTCCTGCAGCCGCCCGACCGCAAAAGTCGCAAAAGACATATCGATATTGGCGGGTATGAGCTCAAATGGAAAAGGCGCCCGGCGCTGCAGCTGAGCCAAAATATGCATCAGCAGCAGGCTGTCTTCACCACCGCTGATGCCGACCAGCAGACGGTCGCCCGGTGAAAGCATCTGAAACTGCCGGCAGGCTTGGGCCGCAGTGCGGCACAGCTGGTGAAATGGCTTGCTGTCTTGAGGCCTATTTTGCATAACTCAGGAGTTCTCGGGCGGGGCAGAAAAGCCGGGCCAGGGCGGCAGCCGGCAGTCACACTGCGCTAACTGAAAATATGACCATTCCCACAGTGCCTGCCAGTTCCCGGGGTCCAGAGCCGGCATGGCGCCGCCGGCGGCCATCTGCAGCAACAAGCGACATTGTGCGCGCTCCTGCAGCGACAGCGGCCGGTCGTTCAGCCAGCCGCCTTCGTCCAGATACACCAGCGCAACACCGGTCAATACGCCCTCGCGCAACAGCCGGCGCTCGGACAGACGCTGCAGGGCAACCACCAGCGCGGCGAAGAAGCGCGGGATTTCCAGCCCCGGCAGGCAGTTGCCAAGTGCGAATTGAGCCAGCCAGCAGCCGGCCTGATATTCGGGATAGGATTGCGCAATGGCCCCGAAGTCTTGACTGATCTCGGCGCTGTCGCAGTAGCACAAGTCACCGGAACTGCGCCGGAACTGCACCTGCAGCAGCCGGAAGAGATCAAAATACTGAAATTTCCCGCGCGCGCCATGCTGCCCACGGATGAAGAAAGACAGCTGCCCATGCTGCGGCGAGAGCCCGGCAACAATCAGATTCTGCCCCAGGTGCGC
Organism: Oligosphaeraceae bacterium; assembly: GCA_012515455.1. GTDB lineage: Bacteria > Verrucomicrobiota > Lentisphaeria > Oligosphaerales > Oligosphaeraceae > JAAZIZ01. The sequence goes on along the minus strand of JAAYYJ010000257.1, from coordinate 5,762 downwards.
AGTCTTGCGCAGGGCCAGGAACTGCGTCTCGCCGGGCAGAGAACTGGCGGCAGACTGGCTCATTTAGGTCAGGACCCTCCTGGAGCCGAGGGCTCGGCGAGGAGCGCTGCCTGTGCCCCGGCGTCGCTGCAGAGGCGGGTCAGCAGCTCCAGGCAGGTGCTCAGGTCAGCGCAGTCGATGGTCTCTTTGGGCGAATGATTCCCTTCCGAGGGTATAAGCAGCGGCAGCACCAGAGCCGGGTTGCCGGCCAGGGGGAAGGCCCGGGCATCGGTGCCGCTGTAGTTGTAAACTTCCACCTGCAGCGGCAGTCCCCAGCTGCGGCATAATTCAGCCAGGCACTGATGTACTTCCGGGCTGATCAGTACCGAGCGGTCGCTCAAGGTCAGGACTGGACCGCCGCCCAGGAAGATGCCCTGTTCCTGACTGCTGTAGGTGGCGTCGAGGCAGAGCACCAGATCGGCCGGGACTGCCCGGGCCAGCACGCTGGCTCCGAAGCCGGTGAATTCTTCCCCTCCGGTGGCCGCCAGCACGATGTTCGCCGGCAGCGCCGGCGGCAAAACCTGGGCCAGCTGGGTCAGCAGGAAGCAGCCCGCCCGGTTGTCCAGGAACGGTGCCTGTACTCGCCCGTCGGCACTGTGCCGCCAGGTAGGTCTGAAGGCCAGGCGGTCGCCACGCTGCAGACCCGGTGCAGCCGGAAACGTCACATCGCCATGGCAGTTGTTAGAAATGCTGACCTCGGTCCTGACGCTGCCGCTCCTGGCGGTGACTTTCTGGGTCGGACGTTTGAAAACCGGTGCCCCCAAAGGCACCGCCGTGCCGATGCCCTCAGTGATGCTGCTTATGATGTATCCGGGGGAGTCCGCATGGGCACAGACCAGGATGGTCGGCGCGCCGCGGCGCTGCCCCGGGCGCTCGGCCAGTACCGCGTAGCGGCCCAAAGACCGGGCCTCCCAGCCAGCTGCCCGCCATTGCCCGGCCAGCAGCGCGTAGACCTCGCTTTCAGCACCCGGTGTGGAGTGACAATAGACCAGCTTTTTTAAGACAGACAGCTGCATGAGGCCGGCCCTAGAAGAAGAATTCCTGCAGCACGCTGAGCGCCACCAGGATGGTGCCGGCGCTGAAGAACAGCAGCAGCCGCCGCCGGCTGCTCCGGGCCGCGGCAGAACGCTGGCAGTTCGCGCCCAGGGAACGCGGTTGCCCGTCCAGCTGCTGCAGCCAGAGTCCGATCTGGCGCCGGCGCTGTTCCTGTTCCTCGACGATTACGGCTGATTGAAGGGTGCTGGATGGCATGTTCACTGCAGTTGCGGGGTGGGGAAAAAGGACCAGACATGATAGGCAGCTTGGGGTACTATTGGATAATACCGCTGCCGCTCAGGAAGATGCCCTTCAGATTCATTTTCAGGCCTTGCGGGTTGTCGGACAATGACAGCGCAGTCTCTTCCGAAATAGCGCCATCGTTGACCAGTTTCAGCAGGCAGGAGTTGAAGCTCATCATATTGTCTTCAGTGCCGTTCTCGATGGCTTGCCCCAGCTTGTCCAGGTGGTCATCGAAAATCAGTTTGCGGACAATCGGGGTGTTGATCAGAATTTCATTGACCGGGACTACGCCTTTGCCGATGGCGCGAGGCGCCAGGCGCTGGCAGATGATGGCCCGCAAGATGCCGGAGATGCTTTTGCGCACCGTGTCGCGCTCTTCCATCGGGAACATATCCAGAATCCGGGTCACGCTCTGCGGGGCGTCTTTGGTATGCAGGGTCGAAATCACCAGGTGACCGGTCTCCGCTGCCGCCATGGCGGTCTCGAAGGTCTTGCGGTTGCGCATCTCGCCGATCACGATGATGTCCGGGTCCTGGCGCAGAGCGTGAATCAGGGCCGAATCGAAGGACTCCGCATCCAGGCCAACCTCCCGCTGCTCAAAAAACGATTTTTTGTCGGTGAAGGTATATTCAATCGGGTCTTCGATGGTGATGATGTGACGCTTCATGGTAGAGTTGATATGGTCCAGCATCGCGGCCATGGTGGTGGATTTACCGCTGCCGGTGGTACCGGAGATGAAGATGACCCCGGCCCGGGATTCGGCAATCTTCTTGAGTATCGGGGGAAGATTCACTTCCTCAACGGTCGGAGCCTTGCTCTTCACATAGCGCAGAGTCAGACCGCGAAGACCGCGCTGCTTGTGCAGATTAACCCGGAAACGGCCGACCTCCTCCTCCTCCCAGGCAAAATCTAAATCGCCGGTTTTCAGGAATTTGTCAATCTGCCCGGGCGGCACAATCTGCTCCAGGCAGGCGTCAATAAATGCTGTGTCGGCAGTGAAATCCACCTCAATCAGATTGCTGTCAATACGCAACTGGACGGTCTTGCCTTCACGGATATGCAAGTCCGAGGCATTGTTCTCAACCGCGGTCGATAATAGGTCACGCAATATTGATGCCATGCAACTATCCTTCTTGAAATCTATATCTCAGATGCTCATGCAAACAAAAAAACTCATTCTAAAATGTATGCCGGTTTTGGCAAAATTCAAGTCCGGGATGCCCTTGGAAAACCGACAGGATAAAATTAGTAAGGTGCGAAGAGAAATGATAGGTGGTCGCTGCAGAGGCGCCGTTTCCGGTTGGCCCCGGAATGAAGTGGTTTGCGCCGACAGCAGCGATAGCAGCTGTCCCTGCAGGCGATGGAGTACACCCCGCTGAAAGGCGGGTGCTGACCTGATCTCACCAGCTCCCGCGGTTGGAATCCTTTGGCCTTTACCGGGCAGCAGAGTCCGGGAGCATGGAGTACACCCCGCTGAAAGGCGGGTGCTGACCTGATCTCACCAGCTCCCGCGGTTGGGATCCTTTGGCCTTTTCCGAGAAGCAGGGGTCCGGGAGCATGGTATTTGTATGCAATTGCCGAGGTGTGCCTTGACAAAATTGCCCAAAGCGCTAATTTTTGCCCCGTGTCCTTGATTCTAACGGTGGGGCCCACCCACCGATTGGGGGGACCCCCAACCCTAATTTGGACGCGCGCGCGAGAGGGCCGCCTTGGCCGGAACATGGCAACACTGCCATCACTGACTGGAACTGCTTAAGGTGCGAATATTTGGGCTGGAAAAAGCTTTGCCAGTTTAGTTGTGTTTGGCAAGCACTAGGTAGTGCTCCTGCCAGACGCGGTGTTGTTGAGGCCAAAGCAGTCAGGTGTCAATTTCACGCCTGGACTACTTATGACTGCCTGAAAGCTTGGATGTTGTATTTTAGCCGATGCACCGCTCCGAGAGAATGGGGACTAGACTCGACGGAGTGGAGCGGGACTTCAGCGTTTTTCTTTTGCTATCCGCCTGCCAGGTTATGCAAGCTCCGTGAGACTTACAAGTGCGAATCACAAAATTTCGCACATTAACCAAAACTAACCGAGATAGCAATGATTTTCACGGTGGTGCAATGTGACGGAGGGCACCAAGCTGGTGCTCAAAGCCGGCAGGTTGAAAGCCTGAAAATACCGCCCGCCGAAGTTCGATATGGATGAGGGAGAATAAGATGCCAGGGAATGACAAGGCATCGACCAGGTAAGCAGAGAGTGGACTCAGAAAAACGAATCACTTCATCAGAGAAGCGCTGAACCGGGACAACGCAAGCCAAAACCGGTTTCGCACCGGCTGCAGACTAAGTAATACAACGGTGCTCTTTCACTGCCCTTCAGCCCCGCAGGATACAAAATAACCGGAATTTTTTTCTGCAAGCGCTTGCAGAGTGTGAAAAGTAGTATAGATTAGAGGTCATTATGACCGACAAGCGGGTTACATTATCGACGATAGCGTCTCTGACGGGTGTGAATGCGAGCACTGTGTCGCGTGCCTTGAATCCTCGCACTTCTCATTTAGTCGAGGGCCGGTTGTGTGCGCGGATTCTGTCGGTCTGTGATGAGCTTGGTTACCGTCCTGGTTTATTGGGGCGCAGTTTTGCCACTGGCCGAACTTACAAGATAGGGTTCATTTCCGGACATTTGCAGGGTGATTTAAGCAGTCCTTTGCTGGCGCAGCTGCTGGCAGGTCTGACCGAGCGTTTGCAGGCTCAGAATTACTCTTTGACTCTTCTGCCGTATTCTGCCGGTCAGGGCCGAGATTCGCTGCGGCAGCTGCTGATGTCCGATGTGGCTGACGCCTATCTTCTGGGCGTGTCGATGCTGGATGAACAGACCCGGGAGATACTGCTGAACAGCCGTCGCCTGGTGTTGACCTTGGGTACGCATAATTTGCGGGAGCAGGATGCTTTCTCCAGCCTGATTCTGGATGATTTGCCGGCTTATCAGCAGGTCTGGCGGATGCTGCCGCGGTCCTGGTGGCAGCGGGTGTTGTTTGTCGGTGAGGCATGCGTAAGTACCGAGTACAAGCTGGCCACCATGCGCCGGGCGGCAGGTGTCTGCAATCTGAATGGTTCTGAGATTCCGGCGCGGATACTGCCGTCACCATGCGTTCATTTTACTCTCAATCGTCATCGGGCCATGCTTTACGGTGAGGAGCATTGGCGAGAGCTGGCCCAGTACCGGCTTCTGTGGTGCGCCTCAGACCTGACCGCTCTGGGCCTCGCCGACGCGCTGACTCGTCGCGGCTTGCGCCTGGGCGAAGACTTCTGCCTGCTGGGGCAGGATAACCTTGAAAGTTTATATGGATTGAATTATCAACCATTGCTGACCAGCGTCGATCCGCAGATGTACGAAGCCGGGGTGCAGACCGCTGAGCTGCTGCTGCAGCAGCTAAACACCGATCAGGCTGCCAACCGGCTTCAGAAGATCAAGCTGCCTTCGCGCTTGATTTTCCGTCAGAGTCTTCCTGAACATCTCAATCCTGAAATGTAGATTTGGAGGTGCGCCATGTCAAAAAAGCGATTGTTTTTCACCCTTATTGAGCTGTTGGTGGTGATAGCGATTATTGCGGTGCTCGCCTCAATGCTGCTTCCGGCTCTGAGCAAGGCCCGGGAAAAGGCCGCTCAGGTGACCTGTGCCGGTAATCTGCGCCAGATCGGAGTGGTTTTTATGATGTACCTGGATGACAATGAGCAGTATTATCCCACCAATAATCTGCCGCAGGGCATTTACAATTGGGGTTATAATGGGCAGTTGGCGCCGTATCTGGGTTTGAAGCCCGCACGTATCGGCAAACCCGGTCCCAAGACCGTGTTCCGTTGCCCGCAGGACAACGTCGATAGGGTTAACAACCCGGCCTGCAGTTACGCTTTGACTAACGGCGGCACCGGCTGGGCGAATGGCTTCACCCGCCGTGCGGAATCAAAATCCTCGTCACCAATTCTGGAATACCGTCGGGTCGACCGCCTGAAATCCCCCAGCACCTATCCGGCTATGACTGAATACTGGTATCAATACAACCGGCTCTACTTCAGCCACTCAAACCTCCTCTGCTGGGGCAGTATTCCCGCCTCCGGCAGCTGGAAAGGTCATTCCGGTTCCGGGGTCAATATCTTGTGGTGTGATGGCCACATCAATTTTGCCAGCAATATTCTGCAAATCAAGAATGGACCGCTCCTGACCTACAACGGCTGGATTTACCGCACCCATTGAGTGCCGCCGGCCGGAGTCTGCGCTGCTTTCTGAAAGGGAAAAGATATGTCTATCTGCTGCACACTCCTTTGTAGCCTCCTGTTTGCGCTAGTAGGAAATGCGGAAGAAATAGAGGTCAACGGAGGCTTTGAGCGGGTAGTCGCCAGCAAAACCGGCCAGGTGCTGCCGGAAGGCTGGCTGCTGAACACCGCCGCCTGCCATGACTG
>JAAYYJ010000028.1 GCA_012515455.1 Oligosphaeraceae bacterium | reverse complement strand
TGGTTGTCAACCGGGGCATAGGAATACATATGGATGCCCCAATCGACCCAGACGGTGTGGAGGTCCTCCAGCAGGCCGTCCGCATTGCGCCAGTTCTCCCAGTAGGAGAGGATTTTTTTGAGCGTCGGCAGCAATTGTTTGAGCAGCGTCAGGTTACCATGGTAGTGGTAGTTGCGCCATACGGCGCGGATATACAAACCGATATGGCACTGGTACGCCGGACGCTCGCCCCAAAAGCCGGGGGCGTGTCCTTGCAGCTCGCCGTCGGCACGCTGATGCAGAGCTAATTCCAGCAGGGTCTTGTCGGCTTTGCTGCGGTTGCCGGCAAAAAAATAGTACCCCGCAGCGATATTGGGGGGTGAGCTGCACAGCCATTGGGTATGCTCGCGCTCGAAGTTGTCCATATAGATCTCGTCACAGCAGAGCTGCGCCGTGCGGATGGAGGCTCGCCACAGGGCATTCATGGCGGTATCGGTGCTCTCAAAGGCGGCCGCGCTCGGATCGAGAAAGATTCGCTCGTGCAGGGCGAGGTCTCGGATTTCGACCCGGCCGCTGAAATTCTCGCAAGCGAGGTCGAGGAAGGCCAGGGCGCGGTCTTCGAAGGCTTCGTACTGCGAGTCCCCGGCCGGGACCTCGATGATATCGACTGCGTCCTTGCGGTTCCGGGCGCAGTCGATGGCGCCATTGCCGGCCAATACCCCATAGGAGAGATAGATCCGGCCGGCGGATGCGGCGTGAATGCGGAAAGAGAGCCGTCCTTTCTTCAGACCGCCGTAAGCAAGGGTCAGGAACTGCCGGTCATTTTTTCCAGTCGGGAGGAAGGTGAAGGAATCTGCTGCGGTCTGCTGTACATTCTGCCGGTCGCACTGCGCGGTGCGGGCCGACAGCGACTCGGCAGTGGAGCAGTCCAGCGGCCGGGGCCGGATGGTTTGCCCGTCACAGTTGTGCCACTCCAGAGCTGCCTGGTCGTATCCATGTACCTGCAGCCGGAACCACAGCCCGGCGATGTTGGGGGAATCCGCAAAGCGTTGCTTCCAGGACAGGAAGCGCCGGTGTCCAGCGTGGAAGCGGAAAGACAACTCGTGGGTGCCCGGCGGGAGCGTGACCATGGCCAGGGGCGAGAGGTAGTTCATCTGCCGCATCAGGTCGGGTCCCGGCAGCCAGTCCCTGCTGGCGGCTTCTGTGCCATCAAGCAGCAGGGAGCAGGCGCTTAAGGCCGAGGCCGAGATGGCGATTTGAGTCTCCTGATGCAGATGCAGGACTGTGGTCAAGGCCGGCGCATCGCTGCCGGTGCGGAAAATCTCGGTCAGGTCGAAGCAGAGGCTCTCCTGCTTTGTCGCCCAGGTGCCGGAGAACAGGATGCCAGTTGGGCGGTGGGTGTCGGTACGCTGCGGTTTCTCTGTCCATTTATAGATAGGCGGCAGCGTTTCCGGATCGAGGGTGCAAGGATGGCTGTAGACTGCCTTCCCGGGCGTACCCCGGAGGCCGCATTCGGCCTCCGGAATGAGCTTGGCCAGTTCATAAGACCTGGTGATGACACAGGCCCGCAGCGGGCGCCAGTTCTCCAGTCTGGCGACTTCCCATTGTGCATCGGAGAAGACTGCAGTCAGGCCAGTTGAGTCCGGGAAGCTCAATTCACACCATAGCAGCGGATGGCAATAGGTGTAATTTTTGTTCTTGTAGGCATCTGAGCGCAGCAGGAAAACGATTTCGTTGTCCCCCGCCGTCAGAGCGGCGGCCATTTCGGCCTCGCGGTGGTCCTGGCGGTACAGATAGCGGTCGCCGCTGAAATAGTTCCGCTGGCTGACCATGCGCTGGCGGTTGATAAAGACCTCATAATGCCGGTCGGCGACCACGGCCAGTGCCGCCGAGGACGGCGCGGTATCCAGGCGGAATTTCCGTCGGGCCAGCCAATAAAGATATGAATTCTCCTGGACCGGCCAGGTGCCGGCCGCCAGCGGCGAGAGCACCAGGCCCTGTTCTATCCTGAAGGGATTCTCGAAGGCAAGGCTGTTGTTCATCTGGAATTGCCAGTCCTTTTTCATGCGGTATTGGCCGCGAGGGAGACGCCGGATGGGAATTATGCCGTTTATGGCGTTACTGTAATATCGAATTCGCCATCTGCAAAACCAGCCTGCAGTATTGCGCCAGTGCCTGTAAATACCGCTGCAAACCAGGACTGCGCATCCAGGCGCGTGTGGCGCTGAAATGGAGCCGCACAGAGGGTGCCCGGGGCGGACCGCTGAACGGCCTGGCAGGGGAGACGCGGGGGGCAAATCCCTTTTGCGAGCATGATTCTGGCTTGCGCAGGCGCAGGAATAAAGGAACCTGCGAATGACTTGCCTCCGCTGCCCCCCCCCATTCGCCGCCGCTCTCGGTCATACCGGGAACCGCAGGTCTCGTAGATGAGGAAACACGGGGCATTTTCGGCAGTATCTCGAACCAGAGTGGGCATTCCAACTTGACAACATCTGATAACAACTGATATTATCCAAACGTTTTGAGTCCGCTCGGGAATTCCGAACCGTAGGTTACCGACCATGAAAAGAGAACCCGACGAGGTGATGTCCATCGGCGAACTGGCCGAGTACCTGAAGATCTCGCGGTCGACACTGTACAAGCTGGTTCAAGAGGGCCGCCTGCCAGGGCAGAAGCTCGGCAAGCGCTGGCGCTTCCACAAGAACGCCATCGATGACTGGCTGAAGCAGCCCCCGGAGAACACACGGCCAGAAGCCTGATCCAACCCAGCTTCGAGGAAAACTGACAATGGCGGCGGGCGGCCTTGCGGCATGCCGCTTTGCATTAATAGGAAAGACAGCACATGGCAAACGGGACAGGAGCCAATCTCGGCTTTGAGGACAAGCTGTGGGCCGCAGCGGACAAGCTGCGCGGCACCATGGACGCGGCGGAATACAAGCACGTCGTGCTGGGTCTGATCTTCCTCAAGTACATCTCAGATGCGTTCATGTAGATGCACGACCGGTTGGCCGCTGACGACTACGCCGAGGCCGAGGACCGCGATAAGAGCTTGACTTGAGGCAGAAGAGGAACCATAAACGACAGGTCAGAAAGGAGGGTAGCAACTGTGGTGAACAGAAATGTTGCCGTCATCACTCCGCAGGAAGAAAATATACGCCGACAGATATATATTGTCCGTGATGTTCAGATCATGATTGACCATGATCTTGCCGCACTCTTTGGCGTCGAAACAAAAGCCATCAACCAGGCCGCCAAGAGAAACCTGTCACGCTTTCCCGCTGAATTTCGTTTCCAGCTTACTGAAAATGAAAAAAACGGACTGGTCACAAGTTGTGACCGGTTCAAAAGCCTTAAACATTCGTCAACTCTCCCGTACGTTTTCACCGAACAGGGCGTGGCCATGCTTTCGGCGGTGCTTCGCAGCCGCACCGCCATTGAGATTAGCATCAGCATCATCAATGCCTTTGTCGCCATGCGACGCTTTCTAGTTGCTCACGAGCCTCTGCTGCAACGCCTGGATACCCTGGAAAAGCGCCAGCTTGGCCATGAAATGAAAACCGACGCCCGTTTCGAGCAGGTCTTTGCCGCCCTCGACGCCAAGCGCCAGCAGCCCGAACAAGGCGTCTTTTTCGATGGCCAGGTCTTCGATGCCTATTGTTTCGTCAGCGACCTCCTGCGGCAGGCGCAGAAATCGATTGTTCTCATTGACAATTATGTGGATGACAGCGTGCTGGCGCTGCTCGCCAAGCGCCAAGCCGGCGTCCGTGTCATTGTCCTCACCCGGAACATCAGCAAAACGCTGGCCCTTGACCTGGAAAAACATAACGCCCAATACCCGCCCGTCGCCATCCGTGCATTCCCCGACAGCCATGACCGCTTCCTGATCCTCGACGGGAACGTCGTCTACCATCTCGGCGCCTCCCTCAAGGACCTCGGCAAGAAATGGTTCGCTTTCGCCAAAATGGACGGAGGCGCCTTGTCCGTGATGGAACGAGTAGCGGATATACTGGAAAAAAGCCATGCGTAATAGGAGACGATGCAACCCGGAGACATATAGCCATGGCCAATGAGTGGAAAAGTGTCAGGTTGGAGGACGTTGCCGAGGTACTCCTGGGCAAGATGCTGGACCAGAAGAAGAACAAGGGTACTTATCTTCCATATCTTGCCGAGCATCCCCGGGTGCCCGCGCCCGAGGAATACGGCGGCACGCTGCAGGTGAAGGCCTGGCTTTTCGACCTGGATGACGTGGCGAACAACTAGTTCATGGCCCTGAACCAGTACACGGTTATCGAGGGTGGCCCCGGAAACAGGTCGCAAGAGGCCGCGGGGAGGGACCGCAAATGCTGTTTTGGAGGGGATTGGCGGGGAGAGTGGAGAAAGCAAAACGGCCTGCCGTATGGCAGGCAGTTAAGCGCAGGCCCCAGAATGATGGGGCCGAAAAAGAATGGCTCCAGACTTAACCTACCCGTCACCGGGCCAGA
>JAAYYJ010000256.1 GCA_012515455.1 Oligosphaeraceae bacterium | reverse complement strand
TAGGAGGAGACCAGCAGTGCGTATCCGCGTTCGGCGCGGGGGCGGTTGCGGTCATTGGCGCAGCGTTCCAGGTTCTCCTGCAACGCTACGGCAGTTTGCCAGGGCAGGGAACAGAGCTGCTGCGCATTGGCCAGGAACAGGAAATGGCTGGCGAAGATTGATGCTTCGGCCCAGGGGCGGTATCCGCCCGGCCACATCGTGAACTGGCCGTTGCCGGTCTGCAGACTGAGAATGCGGGTAATGCTGCGCTGCAGTTTTTGCCGGGCCTGGTTTTTTTCCTCCTGGCTGATCAGTCCTGCTCGCAGCAGGTCATCGCCGGCCAGGAACGGGAAAGCCCCGGCGGTGATCTGTTCCAGGCAGCCGTAGGGGTAGTCGTTCAGCCAGAGCAGCGCCTGCTCCACTCCCAGCAACGGCGAGGACAGGACCCGGAGGCGGGCCGCATCGAGGCGAGGCCAGCTTTGCCCCAGGGCCGAGCAGATGGTCTTGTTCTCGCCCGGATTGACGCTGCCGCGGCTGACCGTGGTGAGGGGTGGGTGCAGCGGTCGCACTGTCAGCGGCAGCTGACCCTTCTTCCGGGCGGTCCCCAGGCTAAATTCATACCCGACCAGGAAATTCCCGGCGGCAGTAGCCGGGATTTGACATTTGACCCGGTAGCTCTGGCTGCCCCCCTGGTCCAGCACCGTGGTGAAAGAGTCTGCGCTGAGCCGGGACCAATTTTCCGGGAGGGTGACCTTCAGGGTCGCCGGGCCGCCCGGCAGGGCGTGATTGAAGAGGGTGAAAGTCATCTCGAATTCATCCAGCGGGGCTACGGCCCGGGGGGCAGTGCCGGTGACGCTGATTACGTCCCGCTGGATGATTTGCGCTTCGCCCCGGCCCACGGCCTCGGGGTTGCTGGCGATGGCCATCAGGCGCAGTGCTCCCAGGTGCTCCGGCAGGGTCAGCGTGCCGTCCAGGCTGCCGCTGGGCGGCACGGTCAGCAGCCCCAGATTGACAATCGCCGGGGCACCCTGGCTGAGCCGTTGCAGCTTGCTGTTTCTGACATTGTCAGCACCGCCGCCGATTGTGCCATCCGCGCCGATCTTAAGGTCCGGATAGATCTGATCATAGATATCTGAGAATTGGAAATGGCAGTAATATTGGCCGTGGAAAAAGGCAAAGATATCCGGCGTCTGGTAGTCGGTCAAGGCCAGGATGCCTTCATCCACGGCAAAGAGATGCACGGCTGCCGGCCGGGGCTGTCCGGCAGGGGAATGCACCTTCAGGCGGTAATCGATGGTCGCCCCTGGAGTGGCAATGGCGGGGACCTCGAGGGAGACCTTCAGAAGATGCTGCGGCTGCTGTTCAACTGAGAGGCGCAGCAGGGCAAAGCTGCGGCTGTAGTCAGGCTGCTGGCAGACCAGAGTTAAGCCGGCGAAATAACTTCCGGTCAGCACTGCGGCTGGGATGGGCATGGTCACGCTGTTGCTGCCGGCTTTGACCGGGAAGGACAGCACTTGATCCAGGGAGTATTCACCGCAGACCAGGAAGACCCAGCCCTCAGCCGGGCTTTCGAAGGAGATGCCGGCCAGTTCACCAGGAAGATATGTCTCGCGGTCAGTCTTCAGGGACAGAACCGCCGGATCAGCGCTGCGGCTGCCAGCCTCGCCGGCAAAATGCCAGAATTCCAGCCGGCTGCGGCAAAGCTGGTCTTCACTCTCCACCACCAGCTCATAGCAGCCGTCGGGCAGGTCCGGGTAGTCGAGGCAGCCGCTCAGGCCGGTTAAGACCTGCACTTCAGTCTGCCTGATGGGCCGCTGGCTGCGCGACCATTCCCGGGAATACCCGCCCTGGGCATTTTTTTTCAGCACATAATTCCATTCGATGGCAGAGAGTTTTTTCAGAAAGCGCCGTTCTCCTGCTGGGATGCTGCTGTCCGGCCGTGGTCCCAGCAGGGTCAATTCAATGCGGGCGTTTTTCGCAGCCGGATTATCCCGGTCGGCGTTCTGTTTGCGCAAGCCGAGATAGAATTCCGACGGATGCACGATGGTGCTGGCATTGGCGCTGACGGCCCGCCCGCCGGGGTCGGTGATGCTGGCGGTGGCTACGACCAGAACCGGGTTCAGGCTGCTGCCGCCGGAGGACTGGAAGCCGTCCCAGTGCAAGGTGAGATCGGGCGGCAAATCCTGCCAGACTGGTGCGTTGCTGTCGCAGCCGATGAATGCATCCGGGTCGCCGACCTGATACCCTTCCCAATGCGGCGGTGGCGGTGCCGGCGTGGTGCGGAGCAGGAGCGCGTACTTTCCTTCGGTTACGGGCGGGCCGAAATAATAATTGGCGGCTACTTTATAGGACAGGCGGTCGCTGCTGCGGGCTTCGCTGTGGCTGGGCTGCAGATTGACCTTGATGCGGTCGGGGACATAATTGGCGACCAGGAAGGTAGTTGAGCCCCAGGCGAGAAATCCTTTCCCCTGCGGCAATCCGCAGGTGACAGTGTAGGCACCGGTGCTGGCGCTGTCTACCAGCGCCAGGGGCAGGCTGGCGTAGCCATTCTGGTCCAGAGTCAAGCGCTGGCGGCTCAGTTCGGTGCCGTTGGGGTCAAGGAGGGTGATTTCGCACGGGCAGTGGCTCAGCGGGGCCGACACCCCGCCATTCCTCTGGCGGACAAAGACCGAGGCCTGGATATTCTCGCCTGGGCGGCAGACCCCCCGTTCGGTATAGACGAACGCCTGCAGCCCCTTGGGATGGATTTCGCCGCGGTTGTCAAAACTGGTCAGAGGATGGGCACTCTGCAGCTGGTAGAAGGAGATATCGTTCTGGGTTTTGGCGATGACGCTCTGCACGTAATCGTTCGCATCGGTTTTGTATGCAGGGAGGTAATCCAGAATCGCCTCGCCTTGCGGGCCGCTGCGCCCCTCAGCTACCAGCTGGTTCTTAAAACTCAGCAGAGAGATGCTGGCATCAGGAACTGCCTGGCCGCTGGCGAGACTGCGGATGATCACTGCCGCGCGCCGATTTTGCTCATCCAGCGTCACCTGGACAGCCAAGTCGGTCAGGATCAGGATATTGGAGTCGTAGTATCGGTCATTGCCAGGAGCAGCTGAGAGCCAGTACACGCCGGGGGTGCGTTCCGGCAGCACGCAGGACAAGTCCAGGGCATAATTAATCTGCTCATTTTTAGGCAAATCGAGCGGCAATTCCGTCTCGGCCACCGTCTGCAGCCGTTTTTGCGCCGCATACGTATCCAGATCGAAAGGATTGAGGTTGTTCTCATAAAATTTTTCCAGTCGGACCTGCAGTGTTTTGCAGTTAGCCACTTGCATTGGCAGGGTGAAATTGCGGCTGTTCAAGGGGAAATACCGGCTTCGGGTCAGGAACTGTGCACTAGGCGGCAGGGGCGGAATGAAGAAGGTGAACACCATTGGCGTCTGCAGGGTGGCCTCTCCGGTGGCGCTGCGCAAGCCAGCGGCAATCGTGAGGGTGTATTTGCTTTCGGGCTTGAACTTGCCATCAATATAAACTTCACCGCCGTAAGAACTTAGAGATGCATTCAGTTCCAGGGCAGGGGATATCGTCAGCATCTTCTGCAGGCTGGATGTTTCGACCGGCTGATTGAATGCGAGGTACAGGCTGCGGGAGTAATCGAAGAAGCGGGTTTCCAAGACCATCAGCTCCTGCACCGGTGCAGATTCATTTCCACCCGTGTCTACAGTCGCCTCTGCAGCCAGCTCGGGGGCCGGCCCGGGACAGGCGGGGGCAAACCGCCCGCGCAGCCCTAAATAGAGGTTCAAGGATAATGATAATAACAGTACAATCCCGGATGCACCATAAAAAAGACTTTTCCGATTCATTTTCTCCTCCCCAAGTTTTTGACTATGGCACACTTCCCAACCAATTCAGGCAACTCCCCTCCACTAAACCGGCGTTGCCCCAAAACTTTCGCCAAGACCGAATAATGTTGCGGTGCGTTTCACCTCCCTGCGGTTGCTTAATGATTGCGGGATATAGATTTACTGCAGCCGGAACGGATAGTAACAGCCACAGGCTGTTATGTTCCTAACGCGCGAACCACGCGCTTTCATGGCCGGTACAGAAGTTTTTTTGCGGAGAGAGGTCAAGGGCTGGGGCGATGAGGTGCTGGATGCTCGCGCAGCCGCACCAGAAGTTTGTTTCCAGGACGGTAAATTTCTCTGCACCAACCAGCTCCAGGGAGGAGCGCGCGGGGCGTGCGCCTTCCTGGCCAAACCACGCATTCCATCACTCCGGGAGAAACAGGCCATGCTGGCTGGCAACCCGACAACCAATCCCGGCAGAATAAGCCCTGCACCGTGCTATGGACAAGAAGAAACAGGCGACAACCGTAAATTTTCCACATTAATAATTTTTTGACTAGTCTATTGACAAATAAAAAAATAGTAATACATTTAGACTATATCAATGCAAAGGATTCGTTATGTCTGCTGTCAAATTGGCGAAATATCAATCCATCAAGCAATCGGTGTTGAATGAAATTCTCGGTGGTCGTCTTCGGCCTGGGGACAAGTTGCCTGTTCGCACTGAGTTATTGAAGCGTTACGGCACCACTCGAGTCACGCTTGACAAAGCTTTGAATGAGTTGATTGCGGAGCGTTTTTTGACCGCCTCCCGGCGCACTGGCACCTTTGTGGCTCCCCGCGGTCAGGCGCAGCGGATTGCGATCATCAGTGGTGTTGCTGAATTACCGGGGCAGCTTCTGCAGCGCTACAACTATCTTGACATGTACCGTCAGCTGAAGGACTTTCTGAGTGACCGCAGAGTGGACACTCTGCCGCCCTCGCAAGTATTATCTCAGCCGGCTCTGCTGCAGGAATATGATTACATCTTAAGCAATCCTTTAAGCGAGGATGAACTGGCCAGCATCAGCGTTGCGCTTAAACAGCGCGAGCGGATTATTCCTCTGAACCGTCCTTTTGCGGGCTATAATTTTGTTTCTACTGACCATCGCCAGGCGATGCGTGATTTGACCAATCTGTTTCTCCGGGAACTGCCGCCCGAAAGCGAAATCATCTATCTGGATGTGAAATTTTCTGAACCGTTGTATATCGAGCCGGTCCCGGCCTTGCGCAAATCAGGCTTTATTGATGCCTGCGCCGAGCAGCATCGTTTTTACCGTCTGGTCAATGTCAGGCTGCTGAAACATCGTGAGTATACCGAATACAATATCGCTGACATCTCCGAGTTGCAGGCGTTGTCCTTTCAGGGTACCACGCCGGCTTGCATTATCTCGCCCAGCAAATGCTTTACCGGTGCCGTGCTGCGGCATTTGCACGAAAGCGGCCTGAGGCTAAACCGCGATGTCTATTATGCGGATTTCGACAACTATGATTCCCGGCTGAACACCGGTTATGACATCACCTCGGTACTGGAAGACTTCTCCGGCATTGCGGCAGCGGTTGCGGAGATGCTCGACACCGGTCAACTGCTCCCCCGTTTTGTGCCTTATACCATTATCAACAACCCATTTACAAAAAGAGGCGAAGAATGAAAACGGAGCGTTTTTTCACCTTGATTGAGTTGCTGGTGGTTATAGCCATCATTGCAGTTCTTGCTGCCATGCTGCTGCCGGCTTTGAGCAAAGCCCGGGAGCGGGCCCAATCGATCAGTTGCATCAACAAGCTCAAGCAGTTCGGATTGGCCATGCACACCTATCATGATGATTACCTGGAATTGCCCAACTTTGGCACGTCCACCCCCGGAAGCTGCTGGGACGTGATGATTGCGTCCTATGTCGGATACTCGACAACTTCTCCCAACGGGATTTTCCATTGCCCGGCCGGCCGGCCTTTGCTGCAAGGCAAGGAGTCCAGCCGCGGTTACGCCATGAACCAAAACGTGGCCAACTCGTCGCGGATGCGGACTTTTGGTACCAACCGGCGGGATTCTGAGATGATGCTGTTGATGGATGTCTGGAGTCCCACTGATTATCGCGAACTAGTTATAGGCGGTACCACTAATAACCGGAATTACGTAACCACAACTCATACTGACTGGCTCGTCTGGCGCCACGCCGGAAATGCAAATTATCTCTGCAAGGGTGGACATGTCCTATCCACACCCAGGGGAATTTCCGGTGCGGGGCGTGATATCATCTGGATATTTTATCATACAAATCCCAGTTTATCTTCCTACGGGAAGTACTGGCAGGATGGGAATCTAATCCGCTGAAGCCAAACACCGGGGCCTGAGGCATTCAGCCGCTGTTCATGCCTTGGGCAGCGCCTTTTATCCAAACGAGGAACTGTTATGACT
>JAAYYJ010000255.1 GCA_012515455.1 Oligosphaeraceae bacterium | reverse complement strand
GGTACCATCCTTATCCTGCGTCCGGGCGGTAAAAAGCGGGCGGCAAGTATAGGCGTCGTGCCCCCGGCTGCCGACATTCCATTCCACCCCGCCGGCCGGCCAGGCGCAGCAGATAGCGAGATTTCCGGGCTTGAAAACCGGGTTCGCATGCACCAGATTGCGCCCGGCGATTTTATCATAGAGCGACCAGAGCCTGCCGCCCACCTGGGGCAGGAAGACCGCTTTGAGGAAATCATTCTCCAGAGTCACGCAATCGAACTGCAACTCTGTGCTTTGACCGTCAAAATCTTCCAGCATCCGGTGCGGCAGAGCAGTCAGTTCCAGGCCATAACCGATAAACAGACCGTCATCCTCAGACAAGTCGGTACGGATATTTTTGCTCAGGGTGCAGCGCAATGGCGGCAGCGCACTCTCCTGGCCGATCTTCAATCCTGGGAGGGATAATTTACCAACCCGCAAGTCAGTTTTCATGTCTTCCTCTGCTAATCCGCATATTATTTATTAAATTCGCCCAGTGTTATCGCCGCCGGCCGGGATGCCCCCATGCAACCCGGCATGCCATGGTAAAAATATGCCAGGTGCGCCTACAGTTTGATGACCTTGGTCTGCAATTCCAGGGGCTTCAGGGTGATCTTACCTTCCAGAGATTGCTGGGGAATAGCATTGTCCGGCAATTTCCCGGCCGCGGCCTGCCAGTCCGTGCTTACGGTTTCGGAACTGATGTTGACAAACACCGCCAGGGCTTGCTGTTCATTCCAATACAGTGCCATACCGACATTCTCATCACCGGTTTGGCACTTGCCTTCTCCAGGAGCAGTATGGCGGCGGTACTGGCTGAGGTTCTGCATCCAGGGCTCGCGATAGAAATCCAGGAACTGCTGTTCCTTGGTACTGATGGTGGCATGGTGCAGAAGGGCACAGAGCATCAGCCGGCGGTTGTTGTCCGGATTTGCCACTGTGCCCAGCATGTTGCAAATCTGCCGCGGGGCGTTGTTGACGAAATGCACATGCGGGGTGAACATCAGCGGAGTGATCAGGCCATACCCTGACTCCTCGGTAAGCACCAGCGAGGCCAGATTCTCCGCCGCCAGACTGGGAGTGCCGGTGAGATGCAGATAGACCTCGCCCGCCTCGCCGACCCGCTGATGACTCCATTCCAGCAGCTCCAGCAACTTGTCGTTATCCCAATGCCGGGCCTTGCCGTGCGCATCATGCACACATTCGCTGCCGGTGCACCAGTCGTAATACACTCCCTTGAAAGCATGCCGGCGCAGCACTTCATCGATGGTGTCCCTGCGCCTCTGCAACCAGCCGCTCTCCAAGCACATCTGGGCCCCGAACACCCCATTCTTGAAGTAATTGAAAATCATCGTATCACCGGCATCGACCAAGCGGGCCCACTCCTGCGAGTGCTCCGCAAAGCCGCCCGCATCAGGATGGTATTCCTTGCAGGAGAAATACGGCGCCACCGCAATGCCGGCGGCTCCAGCATGCGCGAGAAATTCATCCATCTTGGCCATTTCTGCGGGCGGATAAGGCGGATAAGCCGCATCGCGCCAGAATATGCCATTGCCGAAGCTGTCGCCGTCGTTGTGCAACCGCATCAGGGTCACCCCGGCCTGCTGCCAGGCCGCGACCTCATCCCGGGTCGGCCAGCGTCCCGCAAAACCGCGGTGGTGATAGAAGGTCCCGCTGGCGCAGGGCCGCAGCGGGGTGATGTTCGGACGCACGAACGGCAGGGTCATCCGGAATTTGAAGTTGTATTCACCCTCGATACTCTGTCCGGCATGGTAGCAATCCAGGGGACAGAGCCGGACCTCATAGGCTTTTTGGGCGCTGCTGAAGTTGACAAAGGTCTGCTGCCGTCCGGCGAACCTGGTGCCGAAGTGATCCCAGGCCTGCAAGTCATCGCCCAATGCCAGTTCGATGCCCTCCAGTCCGCGGGAGAATAGCAGCACCGAGGCCGGCAGATGTGCGGACAGATAGGTATCCCCGCGCGCTTTGCCGTGCAGCAGCGGCTGCCAACGCTGGACACTGTTGACCCCGCAGCGGTTGCCCTGCAACACCAACGCCTCGCGCACCGCCAGGATGTCAAAATCCGGAGTGCAGTAAAAACTGCCCACCTGGCACTGCCCGATGGTGTCGATTTTTTGGTTGACCAGCAGTCTGACGTGGTGCTTACCGTATCCCCAGGGGTAGTAGGTTACGCTGTGCTCCACCTCGACCTCCGGCAGGACTTGGCCTTGCTGGTCCTGCAGGGTCTGCCACACCCGCAGGCGGGGATGGCCGCCGTCCTCGTCCAGGGTGAATTTCCGGGCTCTGGCATTGCAGGTCAGGTACTGATGGTACCCGCCCTCCATCAGTCCCAGGGACAGCCTCTGAGGCGCTCGCAGGATATTCTCGCCCGAGCCGTATTTGACCACTGCGGCCACCAGTTCACCACCCTGGTTCAGGTCATGAGTCCAGCAGGTGTACTCATTGCTAAAATGCAGCAGGTCTCCGGCACGGCTCACGGTGTAGGGCGAGGGGACAGAATGGAAGCGGGACATAATCTACTCTCCTGGTTAAGGTCATTCTGCAGGCCACCGGGGCGGGAAAATACTGGTCTGTACTGACGAGCAGAAAGATAAATGCCAATCCGGCATTTGCAAACGGCCGCTGGCAAAAAAGGCGGTAAAGGAGGCCGCCGGCAGCCTGGGTCTGCTGCGCTGCCGGGCAGGCCGTCACTGCAGCAGGAAGCGCAAATCCTCCAGTTGCAGCGGCAGGCCTTTTTGCGGTGCCGCCTCGAGCAATGCGCTGGCCAGGTGTCGCTTTGCCTCCTGCATTTGCAGGACTTTCTCTTCGACGGTATTTTTCGCAATCAGCCGATAGGCGAAGACCGGCTTCTTCTGGCCGATGCGGTAGGCGCGGTCGACCGCCTGGCTCTCAGCTGCAGGATTCCACCACGGGTCCAGCAGGAAGACATACTCCGCCGCGGTTAGATTCAGACCCGTGCCGCCGGCTTTCAGACTGATCAGAAAAAACAACGTCCGGGGGTCCTCCTGGAATTGCTGGACCAGCTCGCCGCGGTTTTGGGTCTGCCCGTCGAGGTAGCAGTACTTCAGGCCCTGCTGTTGCAAGTGCGGTTCCAGCAGGCGCAGGAACTGACTGAACTGGGAAAAAATCAACGCCTTCTGCCCAGCTTCCGCCAAAGTGTGCAGGCGATCCAGCAGAACTTCCAGCTTCGCCGAAGGCTGGGACGCGAGCCGGCTGTCCAGCAGCCCGGGATGGCAGGCCGCCTGACGCAGCCGCAGCAGAGCCGCCAGGGCCTTGATCTTCCCGCCGCCACCAGCACCGGGCGCCTGGAGCAGCTCCTGGCGGTAAAATTCCTTCAGCTCAGCATAGCTCTGCTGCTGCGACTCATCCAGTTCACAGAACAATACTTTTTCCGTCTTGACCGGCAAATCCCGGGCAACGTCGCTCTTCGTCCGCCGGAGCAGGAAGGGATGGAGAGCCCGGCGCAGCCGGAGCGTCTGCTCTTCGGTCAAATCATAAGCGATGCGGCTGCAGCCGGCCAGGAATTTCTCCCCCAGCAGGCCGGGATTCAGGAACTCGAGCTGGGAAAACAGCTCGTTCAGGCGGTTCTCGACCGGTGTTCCGGTCATTGCCAGACGATGCTCCGCCTTGATGGTCCGGACCGCCTTGGCTGTGGCGCTGTCGCCATTTTTGATGGCCTGTGACTCATCCAGGATGCAATAATCGAAGGCGCAGCGGGACAGCAGTTCCACGTCAGCGCGCAAAGTGCCGTAGGTAGTCAGCAGCAGGTCCGACTGCTGCAGTTCTGCCAATATCCGCTCCCGCCCAGGCCCGGCATAACTTCGGCAACGCAGAGCTGGCGCGAAGCGGGCCGCCTCCGACATCCAGTTGAAGAGCAGTGATTTTGGCGCCACGACCAGGGATGTCTTCCCGGATCCGGACTGCTTCTGCCAGCACAGCAAGGCGAGGACCTGCACGGTTTTGCCCAGGCCCATGTCATCTGCCAGGCAGCCCCCCAGGCCGAGGTCGCGCATGGCCAGCAGCCAGCCCAGGCCGTCCTGCTGATAGGGCCGCAGGGTCCCCTGGAATCCCTGCGGCGGCAGTCGCGGCCCGGGAACCGGCGGATGCTGCAAGGCCTCCGCCACTGCGGTGAATTGTCCATCGGCATCCTGCAGGCGTTCGCGCAGCAGTGCCTGGACCAGTGCCGCCTGCCGCCGGTGCAGGAGGACGCGCTGATCTGTGGTCTCGCCGATTTCGGTCAGGGCGGTGAATTTTTCCAGCCACTCCCGGGGCAGGATTCCGTAGGTGCCGTCATCCAGCCGGACGCTGCTGGCGCCGCGCTGCAGCGCCTGGAGCAATTTCGGCAGGGGCATTTTCTGCCCCTTGAAATCAACCTCGCCCTTGATTTCGAACCAATCCAGCCCGGCGCCCTTGACCATGGCCTTTTTTTCGCCCGGCTTGCAATACGTCCTGCCGGCGGCGGTGACCAGCCAGTCCTCCATAACCAGTGCGAGTACGGCGCCTTCCAGTTTTGCCGGCAGCAGACGATATCCACCAGTGCCACCGCCCTCGGGCTGAAACCCGAGCTGCAGCAGTCGCTCCTGCAGGCCGGCCTCGGCCTCGAAATCGCGTTCCAGGACCTGATTCAGGCTGGTTCCGGGCAGTCTTGCCTGCCGCTCAGTTCCAGTACAGCGCCGGCCCTCATAATCGAAGCTGAGGTCGGCGTGCAGTTGCTCCCGGCCGGCGAATTTGTATTCTCCGGTTTTGACAAACAGTACTCCCCGCACCTGCACCCGGCAGACCTGGCAGCGCAATTCCCGGGGCCAGGATGTGTCCCGGGGATTGCCGGCCAGGAACAGCGAGCGGGCCAAGGCGAGGGCTTCAAAATAGGTCCGGGCCCGGGCTTTGAGCTGATTTATGGCGGCCTGCCACAATTCCCAGGCGGTCCTCTCCGCCCCGGCGAAATGCACCTGGAACAGGCATCCGCCTGCCACTGCCGCACCGCATAATCCCAGCCACCTGATTTCCTCCAGCGCGAACGGGCGTTCGGCAGTCTGCATTCTGGCCTGGACCTCATACTGCCCCTGCTCATTCCGGACGAAGGAGAATTCCAGTTCGGCGGCAAACACTGCCGGGACCTGCAGCCTATGGAACTGCCGCCCCTGAGAAGACTCTGCCGACCAGCGCAGATGGCAAGAACCAGCCTGCAGAGCAAAAAATTCCTGCAGGGCGCCAGGGGGCAGCCTGAATTCATTGCCGCTGGTATCTCCCCGCTCCTGGCGTTTGCGCAGCAGCAGTGCCAGGGTCTGAAAATCCGTCTGGGAAGAGACCTGACTCCCCGCTTCGGGATAGAACGGCCGGCAGCCGGCCCGGCCATCGGGACGCTGCTGCTTCCACCAGGTCTCAAGACGGAGAAATTCATCCTGGCCCTGCAGCTTGTCCTCACACAGGACATAGAGTATTTCAGGGCTGTCGCAAGCGGGATTGAGCCCCGGCAGGACCGGCTCCGGCGGACGATCTCGGCGGCGCAGCCGCACATTCACCTGCGGCTCCTGGGCGAAATCATCAGGCGGAGACCGGCGGCGGCCGGACTGAACTGGCTCCAGAGTCTGGTAATCCGGCTCCGATGGGGCCGGGGCGGGCGGCGGCGCCGCCGCCAGGCAGATTTTGCCGGCCACGCATTTGCGCCGGGCCTTGCCCAGGTCGCCCTGCGAGTCAGCCAGCAACAGCGCGGCCCAGAGATGACAGCAGAGCTTCCCGGCTTGAAAATCCTGGCAGGAGCAGTTAGGGACGAGGCGGTTGCGGGACACCTGCCAGGAGGCCTCCGCACCGCCGGCGTCCAGGATTTCCACTTGCAGTCCCTCATCACTGCCAAAGACTCCCCGGACCAGGCCCTGCTGGAACAACGCCTGCCCCTGCTCCTGAACCGCGGCAGGAAAACAATGCCCGAATTTATTCAACATATTGCTGGAGAGTGTTACTGGCAATCAGCTGCAGATGCGGCCTGCTATTTCAGGCGGACTATGGTCACCCCCGCGCCGCCCGCGTCCTCAAAATCCTTGCCGAGGCGAAAATCCCTGATCTGCTTCTGCTTCCTCAGCCAGGTGTGGATGCCCTGGCGCAGTTTTCCAGTCCCGAAGCCATGCACCACCCGCACCTCCTCCAGCTGGGCCAGGAGGCTGGCATTCAGGAATGCATCCAGGCGTTCAATGGCTTCCTCAACTCGCAGCCCGAGCAGTTTTATTTCATGGCTGGTCTGGCCGCTGACCCGAGGTTTGATGACCCGCACCGGCGGCGGTACGGCCGGCTGGTCCGCCTCGCGGGAAACCTGCAAATCCGCAATATTCAGCACAAAAGGGATGGCATTGACGATAACGGTCACTTTGTGCCCGTGTTCAGGAACTGCGGTGATCCGCCCATGCGCGGCCAGCTTCTCGACCCAGACCTTCTGGCCCGGCACGACAGCCGCCAGCGGCAACGGCCGGACCGGGGCAGCAGTATACTTGAGCCCGGATTCATAAATACGCTCCTTCTCAGCAATCAGCTTGCGGGCCTTCACCACCGCAGCATCGACTTGGGACCGGGGAGGAACGGCAGCGACGTGTTGCGCGCTCTGTGCGCTCTCACGGATTTCCCGCAAGGAATTCTCGACATCCCGGCGGGCATTGCTCACGATGGCCTCAGCCTGCTTGAAGGCGTCATTCAAGATGCGCTTGCGTTCCCGCTGCAGTGTTTCCTGCTGCTGCTTCAAGGCGCTGCGTTCGCGCATCAGCTCAGCGTGCGTCGCCTTGGCCTGCGCCGAGTGTGAGGAGAGCTGGTGCTGCTCCGCCTCCATGGTCGCCAGCAGGTCTTCGAGACGCAGATGTTCCTGGGAGAGCATCCCCTCGGCGGTCTCCAGGACTGCCGGGGGCAGCCCCATGCGCCTGGCGATATGCAAAGCATGACTGGCGCCGGGCCGACCGATATCCAGGGCGTACTCCGGCTGCAGGGTCTCAGCATTGAAGCGCACCGCTGCGTTGATCATTTCGGGGTGGCTGTGCACATAATTCTTGACCATTCCCAGATGGGTCGTGGCGATGGTCATGGTCCTGCCTTGCAGCAAGGCATGTAAGATGCCGCAGGCGATGCCACCGCCTTCCAGGGGGTCCGTCCCGGCCCCCAGCTCATCCAGCAGCACCAGCGAGCGGCCCCGGGCGGCCTGTTTGATAACTGCGGCGATATTGGCGATATGGGCGCTGAAGGTACTCAGATTCGCCTGCAGGGATTGCTCGTCACCGATGTCAGCCAGGATATTATCGAAAAGACAAAACAGGCTGCCCTCCTCCACTGGTACCGGGAAACCGCTCTGGGCCGCCAGCACCAGCAGCCCGACCGTCTTCAAGGCCACGGTCTTCCCGCCGGTATTCGATCCGGTGATTACCAAGGCTTTGATCTCCTTGGGCAGGCTGAGATTCAAGGGCACTACGACGCGGCCCTGTCCGTCCTGCCGGAACTGGGCCAGGAGCAGCGGATGCCGGGCCCCCTGGAGCTGCAGAACAGGCCCGAAAGCAGGCAGGCGGCAGTCGAAATCCCGGGCCCAGCGCGCGACCGCCGCGGCGGCGTCCAGCTCCGCCAGAATTTCCTGATTGCGGCGAAAATGGGACAGACGCTCGCGGACCCTGGCGCTTAGTTCTGCCAGGATGCGCCGGACTTCATCGCGTTCCTGCAGGCGCAGGCTGACGAGTTCATTGCCCAGCGGCAGAGTCTCGCTGGGCTCCACAAACAAAGTCTGTCCGCTGTTGGAGTGGTCGTGGATCAAACCGGTCAGAGCATTCCTGGCCTCGCGCCGGACCGGGATCACGAACCGGCCGTTGCGGGAGGTGACAAATTTTTCCTGCAGCACCTCATCGAGCTCGACATTCTTGAGCAAGTCCTCCAGAGTGCGCTGGATGCGTCGTTCCAGGTTACCGCTGGAACGGCGCAGGGTGCGCAAGGTGTCGCTGGCGGAATCCAGCACTGAACCATCGTGGTCCAGACTGCGTTGCAATGCCTGCCGCAATTCCGGGCAGGGCTGCAGGGCGTCTCCTAACCGGCTCAGGCAGACGAATCTCCGGCTGTCGGGCTCCTGCAGGAATGCTGCCACCTCGGTCACCGTATCCAGCTGTGACCGGCAGGCCAGCAGGTCCTCGCCAGGTAAAACCGCCGACCCGGGCGCGACCCGAGACAGAATATCACCCAGGTCCTCGGCATGCAGCCCGGGCAGACTGCGCTGGCTGTCCAGCAAGGCCAGCAGGTCGGCATACAAATCCCGGCGCGACTGCACCTCCGCCAGCGCAATCGCAGGCCGGGAACGCATAATCACCTGACGGCCAGCCGGACTCTGCACATAACCAGAAATCAGCTCCAGCAGCCGGTGGTATTCCAAAACCGCCAGCGAGTGATCAGACATCGCGAGAACGTCCTCCTCGGGAGCGGGAACCAGATGCCGGACGGCCCGGAGCAGCGCCAGGTCGCCTGCTGGTTCTGTTGTCGGGACGGCTGCTGGTCCTGCTGTCGGGACGGCTGCTGGTCCTGCTGTCGGGACGGCTGCCTGAGCGGCTGTCGGAGCGATTGTCTGGTCGATTTTCTGGGCTGCGACGTCCAGATCGCTGGTCGCGCCCCGGTTCCGGCTCCCGGTCCGGCGGTGTTGTACGGCGCGGCCTGGGGTCACGCGAAACTTTTGCGGACTGCGCCCGCGCGGAGGAGGCTCCTTCCTCCCTGTCCTGGCTTTCCGGCGGAGTGCGGCCGGAGTCTACGCGGTGCCGGCGCGGCAGCGCGGTGGCAGAGATTTTGCGCAGTGCTTCGACCTCTTCGTCGCTGAGGTGTCTCCAGGAGCCGGCGGCCAGGTCTCCCAGTTCCACAGTTCCGAAAGCCACCCGCTGGAGTTTGCTGACCTGCAGGCCAACGGCTTTGCAGATACGCCGCACCTCTCGCTTCTTTCCCTCGCAGAGGGTCAGCAGCAGTTCCGCATGGCCGCGGAAATGGCCGCATTGTTCGACTGCCTGGGGCTGCAGGAATTCGCCGCCGTCAAAGACGCCGTTAAGCATCTGGCGCCGAATTCCGGTAGTGAATGATCCCTCGCAGGACACCCGGTACTGTTTCGGGACCTGCCGGGAGGGATGGGTCAGCGCCTGGGCCAAATCACCGTCGTTAGTCAACAGCAGCAGCCCTTCGCTGTCACGGTCGAGCCGTCCGACTGAGAACAGCCGTCCGAAGCGGTCCGGTACAATATCGAAGACCAGCTTTTTGGCATGCACATCATGAGCCGAACAAGTGTACCCGGCTGGTTTATGCAACAGCAGATAGACTTTCTTCTCTTCGCCGACCTTGCGACCCTCGAAAGTCACGCTGTCTTGCGCGGGGTCGATACTCATAGCAGGCGTCAACACCGCCTGACCATTGACACACACCCGTCCCTGGGTAATGAGTTCCTCGCAACTGCGCCGGGAGGCGATGCCGGCCGCAGCCAGGAACCTGGCCAGGCGCACACCGTTTTTTTTCGCTTCGTTCATAAAATCCCCTTTTACCGGCAGCTGCCGGTGTTTGCCATCCTGCTGTCACCTTCTGCCCCCCCAGAACTGCTGCGGCACCGGGACGCAGTCACTCCCCCGCCAGGATGCTCCTGATCTTGCGGGCCAGGTCCGCCATCCGGTAGGGTTTGCGCAGGAAACCGACTGCGCCGGCATTAAGCACCTCCTGGATTTCGTCCTCGGAGACATAACCGCTGGAAAGCAGCACCTTAACCCCGGGATCGATAGTTTTCAGCAGGAAGAATGCTTCCGCTCCACTCATGGTGGGCATAATCATATCGAGCAGCACCAGGTCAATCTGGCCTGGGTTGCGGCGATAAATCTCCACCGCTTCCTGGCCATTTTCCGCCAGCAGCACCTGGTAGCCCAATTCCTGCAGCATGGCACTGATGACATCCCAAATCATATCCTCGTCATCAACCAGCAGAATGGTCTTGCCCAGAGCCTCTGCGCCATCCCAGGCGACCGCCCTGCCCTGACCGGCCTGAGCTTCCGGCAATTGCGGCAGCAGCAACCCCAAGCCCATGGCAAAATCCTGCTGGTTGAGCAGAACCGCGCCAGAGTGGGCGGCGGCAACCCCGGCCCAGCGCAGCACCCGGGGCAGCGAGAAGGGCAGCTGCAGTTTCGTATCCAGGCAATCCAGCAGGGTCTGCCCCTGCAGCAGCTGCTCGACCTGGACCTTTGCGCGGAGGATTCCCAGCAGCACATAATGTCCTTCCGGGCAGCGGAGATTCAGCCCGGCCCGGAGCTGCTGCGTCAACTCCAGCTTGCGGGCCTGGATATGCCAGTCGTCGCCGGGGCATTCATGCTGCAGCAGCTCCCACATTTCCGCCCACATCCCCTGCAGCTGGAAGGCCTCGCCCAGGATCTGAATTTCTTCCGGCACCTGCACTTGCAGAGAAAATCCGGGTGGCAGGACCTTCCGGAATTTGCTGGCACTGCCCTGGAGCAGGGGCAGGAGCTGCAAAGGTTCGAAAATCCTGCGGGTGTCCCCCAGCAGCGCTGCGACCTCCTGGACCGCCTTATGCATTTCCAGACTCAGGTCCCGGCTTTTGGCGGAATACCCGGCCAGTCCACTCTTGCCCTCCAATTCATCTGCGAGCAGGTCCTGGTAATTCGCCACCGCTCCCAGGCGTCGGCCCAGATAATCGCACAATCCCAGCAGCAGCTGCGGCAGCGCATCCTGGCTGGGCAAAGCAGAAAAATCTGCGGCCTGCAAATCGGGTGAGTTTTTATCCATGGTCTTACTCCTTGGCGAAAGCGGGTGCGAAAGGGAAACTGCCCAGGCGTGCCGGCAATCTGGCTGCGACCGGCAGGGACAATCCGTCGGTAATGCCCCGGCGGGCATAATGCCAGCCCAGTCCGGCCACCATTGCGGCATTGTCGCCGCAGTATTTCGGCTCGGCCAGCAGCAGCTGGCGACCGATTCCGGCGGCCGCCTCGCGCATCCGCCCGCGCAGGTAGCTGTTGCAGGCCACACCGCCGCAGAGGCACAGCAGCCTGGCTCCGGTTTCCTGGGCCGCCAGCATGGTCTTGCTGACCAACACCTCCATTACCGCACGCTGATAGCTGGCCACCACATCGGCCAGTTCCTGGCTGCCCAGCTGCTGTCCCCGCACGGCATAGAGCAATGCGGTTTTCACGCCGCTGAAACTGAAGGAAAAGCGTAATCCCGGGGGGACCGGCCGGCCACCGCTCCCGCGCAGCCCCTGGGGGAAATCAAAGGCATGGGGGTCTCCGCCTTTGGCGATACGGTCGATCACCGGCCCGCCGGGATATCCCAAGCCCAAAATCTTGGCCGCTTTATCCAGTGCCTCTCCCGCCGCATCATCCAGAGTGGCACCCAGAATTTCCGCCCGCCCGTCGGCAGCAATCAGCACCAAGGCGGTATGTCCGCCCGAGACTACCAGGGCCAGGACCGGGAAATTAGCGCTGTCGGCCAGCAGCTCCGGGTGTTCCAGGAAGGCACCGTAGATATGCGCCTCAAAATGGTTGATTCCCAGCAGGGGCACCCCTCGGCAGACCGCCAGGCCCTTGGCGTAGGCGTTTCCCACCAGCAATGCCGGAATCAGTCCGGGCAGGCTGGTGACCGCAACTGCCGACACCGCGTCGATGCCGAGTCCGGCCTGGGTCAGCGCCTCAGCCACCACGGGGGTGATATTGCGCAAATGTTCACGCGCGGCCAGCTCGGGAATCACCCCGCCGTAACCGGCATGAAGCTTCACTTGGGAAGCGACTACACTGCCCAGCACGTGATGACCAGCGCGAACCACGGCCGCCGCAGTCTCGTCACAACTGCTCTCTATACCTAGTATTATCATATTGTCTCAAGAAATTGCCGGACCTGCCGGCTAAGCTGACCTAAATCAACCGGGCCCGGGGCCGCGCCCAAACCGGGAGTCGCGGCCCAGGCGGCGAGGCAATCGACCCGTCCGTGGGTGCCTTTGGGCAGGGACCCGTCCCAGCTGGTCCTCAGAAAGGGTATCTGCCAAAACAGCTCGCAGGGGTCGAATCCGATTTTGTGATGGATATCGACATGGCTGGCATAGTCGGGCGCCTCCCGGGCCTGCTCCCACCAGGGATAGGCAAACCAGGCCCCCGGAGCGGCCGTCAGCACCAGCTCCCCGCTCTCCCCCGCCGGGAGGCCGAGCGCGGCCGGCTCCGAGACGGTGTCCACCCCCGGACAGGCGGTGAAGAGCGCCCGCACGGCGGGGACGTCACGGGCATCGGGCACGTACAGGTGCGCGACCTGGTGATCGACCATGGCGAAGGCCCGGCTGTCATACAAGTTCGGATAGGTGGCTGCGGTCCCGACCCGGCGGGCGGAAAACAGCCCCTGTGAGCGCAAAATCCGATTGGGATACACCGCTTGCCTGGCAGCACTAATGCCATAATCGCCCCAGATCAGCACTTCATAATCGAGGGCACGAGCGGCAGACAGCAGGGTGCGGAGGGTCGCGCCCAGGAACTGCAGTTCCCGGCTCACCGCCGGGTGCTCAGGACCCAGTTTCTGCTGGCAGTAATCCAGGTGCGGCAGGTAGGTGGCCAGAAATTCCGGCCGTTGTCTCTGCAGCACCCAGAGAGTGGCCTGGCTGATCCAGTCGCTGGATTTGCGGCTGGAGGATGGCCCCCAGTAATGCAGCAGATCGAATTTCCGGCCGATGGCCTGCACTAACTCGGCCTCCAATTCCGGGGGTCGGCAATGGCAGGCCTGGATCATCCCGCCGTGATGGCGGTGCACCGGCGCCGGGCTGACCACAATATCACAGCTGTCGCCCAGGCTCTGCTGCAGAAAAAGCACCGCTGCCCGCCCCCCCCGCTGCCGCAGACCGTCCCAGATGCGCGGTCCCCGGACTAGACCGGCGGACTGATTCCAGAAATCCACTCTGCGGGTGCTGCGCTCGAAATGTCCATTGCAGACCACCTGATGCTGCATTGGGCTTTGGCCGGTGCGGAAGGTTGCCTGGGCGGTGCAGGTCACGGCCGGGAAGACGGGTGTCAGGGGTGCGAAAGTCAGGCCGGTGAGACTGGCGAACTGCGGGCAGCGGGCGAGCATCTCATGGCCCAAGCCGGCGCATTCAATACATAAGATACCTCGGCCCATGGTGCACCTTTCAGGACTGAGAGAAGTACTTGTTCAGCAGTATCCCCAAAGGCCAGAACAACAGCAGCACTACCATCACCGCGACGGCCCAGGTGCTGTCGAACAGCACAATCCAGCCGGCCTGCCAGGGCAGCAGCGCGCGCAGCCAGGAGGCAATCAAGGCCCGCATTTGCTCCGGACGAATCGAGCGGTTGTGGACCGAAAATCCGGCATATCCCACCGACAGAAATGCCGCCAGAAAGCAGAGCAATGAGAGCAGGAATGCCCCCGGGGTGATGTCGGTGCGATAATACAGCAGCATGGGCAGACTGAGCAGCCAGGCAATGCCGAAGCAGTACAGCGGGTAATAAATCCTGGCATCTGGAATCTGCTTGCGATTTTCTCCCTCGGCGAACCAGGTCACGCAGGCGATATAGGCAGTCGTGCCGGCAAACACCGGCAGCACGGCCGACTGCCAGCCCAGGCTGATCGCCCCCAGCAGCACGCTCATCCCGCGGCATAGCCCCATGCTGATCGCCCCGCCCCACAATCTCTTCTTCAGGAAGACGTTGTATGACCACGCCAAGGCCACCAGCAGCAAGGTGCCAGCGAACACCTGCCGGCTCACGCTGAGAGCCAGAAGCACCCCCAGTACCAGGCAGAGCAGAAATGCCAAGGCTGCACTGGTACTGGAAATCCTCTTGCTGGGCAACGGTCTTTTGGGGCGGTGGTAGCGGTCTTCCGCCAGGTCCACCCAGTCATTCTGGACCAGACCCATGGCGTAAATCGCCAGCACTGCCAGCACCACCCGGCTCAATCTCCAGAAATCGACCGTCGGCGCGCCGGCCAGCACGGCCAGGCTGGCTCCGGCCAGGACATCTCCCGGCACGGTCAGCAGATTGGGCAGGCGGAACAGCTCCAGCCATGCCTGCAGGCGAGTCCAGCCGGTGGTCTTATTTCTTCTTGCAAACAAACCTGTAGGAGCTTCCATGACACAATCCCTTCACTCTTCTCTCAATTCCCTGAATCCAGTATTGACCGATGCCCTCAGACATCGTTATGACGCCACAACTCTGCAATGACCTGGAATTCTCCCGCAGACCGGCATTCCACCGTTTCAATCTGGAGCAGCCTGAAAGACTCCCCGGTCAATTCCTGCAAGGTCTGGAGAAATTCCGCATCGCGTTGAAAACTTTCTTTTTCTTCGCCCTTGAACACATAGCGCACCCGGTAGGCGTTTTCCCGGTTCCCCTGCAGCGCCCGCAACGGGATGGCCGCCGGCCCGGGCCGTTCGGGCCGGGGCAGCGGTTTGGCTTTCCCGCTGTCGTTCCGGACACGCTGCTGCAGGGAAGGCAGGCGAGGTGGAGGAGGGAAGGGCAGAGCCGCGCCGTTCAGCAGCTCCCGCACTGACTCCTCCAGCTGCCAGACCTGGCGGAACTGTTCATCCCGCAGACGCAGCCGGTCAATGATTTGGATTTCCCGGTTAATATCCATAATTCCTCTTACCGCAGCAGCAGAAGAAGAAGCTGCTGCCGGTAAAGAACTGCTGGTTCTCACCCTGAGACCGCAGCAGGGTTATTCGCCGGTAGTGTTGTGACTGGCAGCGTTTTTGGCGCTGCTCTTGGCTGGTGCTGGCGTTGCCGCCGCCGCTGGTGCATCGGGCTTCCTGGCCGGACTGACTGGTATGGCTTTGCTGAATCCGGCAACCGGCAGGGGGGGCAGCGGGAAGACAAAGACTCCGGGTTCGCCCACCAGTTCTTCGACCTGCGCCTCCAATTCTGCAATGCGCCGGTAGGCCTGTTCCCGCTCGGCCAGCAGCTCGTCGACTTTGATGCGCGCCTCCAAGGCGGTGCGGATAGTCTCCGCATCGGCCCGCATCACAATTTCCACAAAGCTCAGGGGCTTGTTCTCTCTGGGTGGTTTAGCCATCATATTCATTCCTTAAGATTTATGATCTGGCGCCGGGCAATCCCGGCGCAGGTCAGCGCTCCTGCACCAGCCGGCGCCGGCTTTTCTCCGACAGCAATCGCGCCTCAAGTTTCCGGTAACGGACGTGAAACAGCACTTCCTGAGCACAATTCTCCACCAGCAGGGTAAGCTGTTCAGCCGTCAGCGCACGGTTGGCCAACAGCATTTTCTGCAGTTCGCTGGAATCCAGCTTCAGCAGCTCCGCCCGCGTCCCCGGCAGCAGGCCGGGATTCAGGGCCAGGGCCTCCAGTACGGTCTGATTGCGCCCCTGGGCCAGGAACATCCCGATGCCGTCATCCAGATCGGGGTTGGCGGCCAAGGCCCGCCGTACCCCTGCATCGCTATCCTGGGCCAGGATTCGCTGCACCGGCAGGGGGAGCTGCTTTTTGCCGGCCAGCTCCAGGCGCAGCGCGAGGGCCGTGCTGCGGGCGAGGTCCTGCCATTGTTCCGCCGGCAGCTGGCCGTGCCTGGCCACCGCCAACTGTACCTGAAGATGGGTACTGCCGGCCAGAATCCGCCAGATTTCCTCAGGCAGGTTCTTCCGTGCGGCGATGGCCAGTTGTGAAATCAGTTCTCCTGACGCGGCCCAGTTCTGCAGGCAGGAGTAGGACAGCCGGGGGCTGAGCAGGGCCTTGAGATGAATCAGCAAATCCCAGTCATCACACAGTGCGTATTGAATTTCCTCATCCAGGCGCTTTAGACGCAGCAGTTCCGCCCGTACCAGCGGACTGGCATCCGAGCTCAGCACAGCCTGAATGCGCACGCTGATGGCCGGATTGCCGGCCAAGGCCAGACGCACCTCCAGTTCTGCATCGGCTGCCAGCAGCAGCGCCAGCGGTCCGCTGGCGTTCTTGCTGGCGGCCAAGGCCACCCGCACTGCCAGCAGACTGCTTTTAGCCAGGCGCTGCAGCTGTCCTCCGGTAAGGCGTTCCTGACTGGCCAGAATGACCAGCACTTCGGGATCGCCCTGATCCAGCAAATCCTCCAGAATCCGCCCCGGGGTATTTACCTGGGCAGCCAGGAATTTCCGGGTTGGCAGGCTGTTGTCTGCCGCAGCCAGGTCGCGCAGCAGTTGTATAGGCACACCGCGGCGTCGCCAATTCTCGATGGCGCGGTGGCAATCCGCCAGAATCTCCCCCAGGAGTACAGATACGCTTTGATGAGAGTTGTCGTTCACTGGCAATGTCTGTGTGCAGAAGCAAAGGGCCTGAAATGCGTCCAGCAGCGGTGGCGTGGTTTCCACCGCCGCTGTTTCCGGCCGGCCATCCCCACGTCCAGGCAGATACATGAGTAGCAGTCCTCAGCATCCGGCGGACTATTCAGGACCGTCACCAGCCAGTCATGGGGTGTAAAAAATTATTTGTGATTAGAGAGAAACAGTAATAATTTAGCAAACTGCCTAACCCGGTTATCATATATAAGATACACCTGTATAGTGCATAAATCAACTCCGGAACGGGACTTTCTGCAAATCAGACCCGGAGCCTCGAGGATGCGCTCGTGCCGGAACCGCAATAATCTTCATCGCACTGTTTCCCCGGCCTTTCCAATTTCCCGCCAGAGGTTATATTTTCACCGGTGCAGCGGCATTTTTTCGACAAGGACAGCCATGCTGCGCCCTGCCGGCATGATCTACCCTCGTCACAGTCAGCCCCCGGACTGGTTTGGCATTCCTGTATGGAGTTTCAGATGGATGTAATCACCACTTCGATTTTTGATATCTTCAAGCCCGGGCCGGGGCCTTCCAGTTCCCATACCATCGGACCAATGCGAGCGGCCGAGCGTTTTCTGCAGACCGCAGCGCAGCTGCCGGCCCAGCAGCGGGAGCGCATTGAGTCTTTGCGGGTGCACCTCTTCGGGTCCTTGAGTTCCACCGGCAGAGGGCATGGCACCGACCGGGCGGTGCTGGCCGGTCTGCTGGGGCAGCGCCCGGAGGACTGCCAGCCGCAGTGGTTCTGCCAGCTGCTGCAGGACCCCGGACAGAGCTACAGCATCAGCATTCAGGGCAAAACCATACCGTTCCAGGCGGAGAACTTCCGTTTTGAAAAAGACAATGCTGCTCTGGCACACGCCAATACCCTGCGCTTCGATCTGCTGGGGCAGGATGAATTACCCATTCTGAGCCGGACATATTATTCCATCGGCGGGGGCTTTATTCTCTGCGCCGGAGAAATCGAGCCGGCCCGGCCGCAGCCGCTGTATCCCTACACCAACTTCCAGCAGTTTCTGCAGCTGGTCAGCAGCAGCGGCCTGACAGCCCCGGAAATACTCCTGCGCAATGAAGAATCACTCAGCGGCAGTACGCGGCAGGACATCCTGCAGCGCCTCGACAAGCTGCTGGCGCTGATGGAACAGGCAGTCGCCCGCGGCTTGCAAGCCAACGGCGTGCTGCCGGGAAAAATCGGCCTGGAGCGCAAGGCCGCAGGACTGTTCAGCCAGGCCGCCAGCAAAACCGACCCCCTGGAGAGCTCCCTGCTGCGCATCAGCGCCTTCGCCATGGCGGCGGCAGAAGAGAATGCCGACGGGCAGCTGGTGGTCACCGCCCCGACATCCGGTGCCTCCGGAGTCCTGCCGGGAATCATTTATTTGCTGCGGCACTACCAGGGCTTCACCCGGGAATCGCTACGGGACGGATTGCTGATTGCAGGGCTGATTGCTTTTGTGGCCAAGCATAACGCCAGCATCTCGGGAGCTGAAGTCGGCTGCCAGGGCGAAGTCGGCGTCGCGGCGGCGATGGCAGCCGCATTCCTGGCCCAGAGCAAAGGCTATCCCTTGAACATCTGCGAGAATGCGGCCGAATCAGCCTTGGAGCATCATTTAGGGCTGACCTGCGATCCCATCGGCGGGTACGTGCAGATTCCCTGCATTGAGCGCAATGCCGTCGGCGCGGTCAGCGCCTACAACGCCTATCTGCTGGCTGCCGGCGGCAACCCGAATCAGCACAAGCTGCGCTTCGACGACGTGGTCCTGGCAATGCTGGAGACCGGGCGTGGTATGTCCAGCAGATACAAGGAGACCGCCTGCGGCGGACTGGCCATCCGCGGGATGCCGGGGCGTAACTGCAGCCCGGATGAGTAGCACCTGCCCGGACCCTCTCTCCAGTCAGAGCCCCAGCCGCTCAGGGCTGGCATGGTTCCTGCCGGACCACTCAGGGCAAAAACACCCTGAGCTGGCTCTCCTCCGAAAAAGTATTCCCGGCCGAGGCATAATCGCAGACCCGCGAGCCGTCTTGCAGGGCATATACCCGCCGGAATCCCGGTACAGGCTCGACCGGCATCGCTTCCCCGGCTGCCTCATACGGACGGTTGACGTCGCCCAGGCGGGAGTCGCGGGCCAGCAGCACCGGTCCACGGCGCAGAGCCCGGAAGCCCTGCCCGACCATTATTTCTGCGGTTTGCATGGCGAACTGCAGCTCGATGGTCTCTCCCGGCTGCCATTTCCGGCAAAGATCACAGTAGGTGCCCGCCTGGACCGGGATTTTTTGCCCGGCCACGCGGACCTGGGTGTCCCCACTCCAATCCGGGATGCGCAGCTTGAGGCGGAACTCGCGCTCTGCCGCGCAATCAATGCTTATCACCACCGCGCCGTGATCCGGATAGCCGCTGCGGATTACCAGCGCCAGTCCGGCATCTGCCTGCACCCTGCAGTCTTCATAGAGATTGATCACCATCCCCCCCTCACACCGCAGGGCCGCAAACAGCGCCGCAGAGGCAAGGGCCTCCGGCCCCTGGGCCAGGCAGCAGTCTTCCTGAAATTGCGACCGGCCCCGGGAACAGAGCGCGATCTGGTCCCCCGCCAGGGTCCTGCTGCTGGGTCCTGCCAGCGGGGTGGGATTCAGGTGACTCCAGGCCGAACCATCAGGAGTCATCGCCCCCAGCGCGCCATTGTAGAGCGAGCGCTCGATTTCCTCGGCCAGGCGGATATCGCCGGTGGCCCGCAGCAAATTCAAGCAGAAGCGGATATAGGTCGTGGTCACGCAGGTCTCGCCCAGTCCGCCGCAGTCCGCCCGGACTTGATTGACCGCGCCGTGGTACCAGTATTCGCCGACTGTATCCTTGAGACCGCCAACACCAGTGACAAAAATTTCCTCCTCCCGGACTTTGCGAAAATACTCCTGCACTGCCGCCAGCAATGACGGCTCGCCCGTCTCGCGGTACCATTCCAACAGCCCCTCGACGCAAGAGGTCATTTCGTACGCCTTGCCGTTGGCGATGTTGCGGGGGGACATTCCGCTTCTGACCTGCGCGAACACCGGCGAACCGCCCTGCTCAATAATCCAGCTGGCGTAATCAAGCATCCATGCCTCACCAGTCAGGCGGTAGGCTTTGAGCACTGCTCCCAGGATGGAGCTCGGCGCCATGCCCAGATGCTCGCCGCTGTCGAGCATACTTTTGGCCCCGGGCCCGACCTGACTGGCCAGATGACGCAAACAACGCGCGATGGCCTGCCGCACTGCGGGGTCGTTGTCGATCTCATGGCAATAACGGCACAAGGCCAGGAGCACGTATTTGCGTCCCCAGACATCCCATCTGCTGGTCTGCGCCTCCCGGGGATAAGTGCTGATGCAGCCATCCGGCGTCTGGGTAGAGAGCAGGTCTCGCACCGTCGCCGTAATCAGGTCGCGCAGTTCCGGATTTGGACGGGCATGCCAGCTGCGAATCGCGGAACGCACGATTTTGCCCCAGAATTCGCAACGCCACAGGCCGTCATTTTCGGAGCGGCTGCGGAAGGGTTCCACCAGATGTTCATACGACACTTTGGTCAGCCGCCCGGCAATGCTCCGGTCAATCGACTGTCCCAATACTCCTTTCAGAGTAACCGAACCGGGTGGCAGCAGTGTAAATACGTCTGGTTTCCTGATCGGCATCTTAATGTCTCCACGTTGGGGTGGTTTATGCGGGTCTCGAAGCACTATCAGGATACCATACTGCCGCAGGAAAAGAAATCAACTGCCGCAGCCCAATTTACCCCCCCCCGGACAGGGGTGACCAACCATGCGAACCGCACGGCCCAACTGCCACAGGGTAATACTGCAGGAACAGGAACCGGGCGATGCAGCCGGTCAGCCGGTCAGCCGGCTTGCGCTGACGATAACAGGCATTATATTAAGTAATTTATACTGCATCATCCAGAAGATTACGGGTACAGTTTATGACCAGAGAAGAACTTAACGGTAAAGTGGCAGAGTCGCGCCAGCGCCTGGACCATTTGAGGGGGTTCCTTTGACCTCGCCCTCAAAACAGAAAAATTGGCATTGCTTGAAGCACAGATGACCCGGCCCGATTTCTGGGACAGCCGGGAGAAATCCCAGGCTGTCGTAGCCGAGGTCAGTGCCCTGAAGAATGTGCTGGAGCCATTCCGTCGTCTGGAGAAGTCCTGGGAGGATTTCGCAGTGCTGGCGGAACTGGCGGAGCTGGAGGGCGAGGATTCCGCTCTGTACCTCGAGGCGGAGCAAAGCTGGCCGGACCTTCTGCGCGCTTTGGACCAGCTGGAGCTAATCAGCTTCCTGTCGGGCAAGATGGATGGCAACAATGCGATTATGACCATTCATTCCGGCGCCGGCGGCACTGAATCCTGCGACTGGTGCGGAATGCTGATGCGCATGTACATCCATTGGCTGGACAAGCAGAAATTCAGCTATGAGATTGTCGACATCCAGCCCGGTGATGAAGCGGGCACCAAAAATGTGACCATCACGGTCAGCGGCGAATTCGCCTACGGCTATCTGCGGGCGGAGAAAGGCGTGCATCGCCTGGTCCGCATCTCTCCTTTTGATGCCAACAAACGCCGGCATACCTCTTTCTGCTCCGTCGATGTGCTCCCGGAAATCGATGATGACATCAACATCGAGGTCACCGACAGCGATCTGCGCATTGATACCTTCCGGGCCAGCGGCGCCGGCGGTCAGCATGTGAACCGCACCGACAGCGCGGTACGCCTGACCCACCTGGCCACCGGCATCGTGGTCACCTGCCAAAGCGAGCGCTCGCAACACAAGAACAAAGCCAACGCGATGCGCATTCTGAAAGCTCGCCTGTACGATTTGGAGGATTCCAAGCGCCGGGCTGAGCACGCGGCTGAATCGGCAGCCAAGGGCGAAAACGCCTGGGGCAATCAAATCCGCTCCTATGTCCTGCAGCCCTACCAGCTGGTCAAGGATTTGCGCACTGGTGCAGAAACCAGCAATGTGAGTGCGGTCCTGGACGGCGAGATTGATCTGTTCATTGATGCCTACCTGCGCTCGGACAGCAACGCCTAGCTGCGGGTGGGGGAAAGACAGACCTGGCTGCCTCGGAAGCGGCAGAATTCTTCCCGCTACTGATACCAAACTCAAGGAGAAAAAAATCCCATGTCCTGCCAGCAACAAGAGACTTACCAAAAAGCTATCAACACTGTTCGCCTATTGTCAGCCGACGGAGTGCAGCAAGCCAATTCCGGTCATCCGGGCATGCCGATGGGCACCGCTGATTTTGCCTTTACGCTCTGGAGCAAGTTCCTGCGTTTTGACCCCGCCAACCCGGACTGGCTTGGCCGTGACCGCTTTGTGCTTTCGGCCGGGCATGGCTCCATGTTGTTATATTCCTTGCTGCATCTGTTCGGTTACGACTTAAGCCTTGAGGACCTCAAGCAATTCCGGCAATGGGGCAGCAAGACTCCCGGCCATCCGGAATTCGGCCACACCAGCGGGGTAGAGGTCACCACCGGTCCCCTGGCCTCGGGCCTGGCCTCCGCAGTCGGGCTGGCCATAGCCCAGAAGCAGCTGGCCGCCCGCATGGGCGACAGCAGCCTGTTTGACCAGAGGGTCTATGTGATCAGCGGTGACGGCTGCATGATGGAAGGGACCTCCCATGAGGCCTGTGCTCTGGCCGGCCACCAGAAGCTGGACAATCTGATCCTCTTCTACGATGACAACGGCATCACCATCGAGGGCTCTACCAGCCTGGCCATGAGCGAGGATGTCGGAGCACGTTTTGCCGCCTACGGCTGGAATGTGCTTCGCATCAACGGACAGTGCGTACGCCAGATTCAAGCCGCGCTGACGCTGGCCCGGGACTGCAAGGACAAGCCCAGCATCATCATCGGCAAGACAGTGATTGGCAGCGGTGCCCCGAAGCTGGCCGGCAGCAGCGAAGTGCATGGTGCGCCTCTGGGAGCGGAAGAGCTGGCGGCGGCCAAAACGGCTCTGGGCTTTGACCCGGCCCAGTCCTTCGTAATCCCCCCGGAGGTCCGCAACCTCTGCG
>JAAYYJ010000254.1 GCA_012515455.1 Oligosphaeraceae bacterium | reverse complement strand
GCTGATGCTGCCATTGCTGGCCGGCATTGTCTTCGCCAAAATTCGCGACAATTTCAACAACATCTACATCCTGACCAACCTGCAGGAAGACGGCCTGCTGATGGCTAATGACTTGGGGCGGAAGTTGTTCGCCTCGGTGCAATGGCTGGTCCCCTACGCCCTCCAGATTGCTCTGTTCCCATTCCTGTGCGAGCTGGTCAGCCAGAAAGAACGGGACAAGCTAGGGCAGGTGCTGGGCGGGTCCTGCCGCATGCTGCTGGCTCTCTTCGTGCCCGCGGCCGTCTGCCTGGCCATTCTGGCGATGCCGATCTCCATCGGCATCTTCCTGGGGGGGAAGACCGGGGTCGAGATCGCGTCCTGGGCCGGCATCTCCACAGCCTGCTATACCCTGGTCCTGCCCGCAGCGGCGGTGGAATGCGTGCTGATGCAGGGCTTTTTTGCCAAGCAGCAGACGGTTGCAGTCACGGTCATCGGGGTGCTCTCCTCACTGATCAGCATCGCCATCAGCTACGTGCTGATTGTGCACTTCCCGGGCGGGCCGGTGCAGTCCCTGATGGTGGTCGCGCTGGGATTCGTAATCTCACGCTGCCTGAAATCACTCGTCCTGGCCTGGTATCTGCAACGCAGCACGCCGATGTTCCAGAGCCGGCAGATGCTGGCTTTCGGCGCCAGGATCATCCTGCTGACCGCAGTGACCGCCGCACTGACCTGGGCCGGCTCGGCGGCCATGAGCAGAATCCTGCCCGACGGCATCGCAGACGCCCTGGCGGCGGTGCAGGACGGGGCCTCGACCCTGCCAGCAGTAAGCCGCCTGAGAATCCTGCTGCGCCTGGCGGTGGCCGGCGGTTGCGGCGCCCTAGGCTTCCTGCTCGGGGCCTGGCTGTTCCGGGTCCAGGAAGCCCGGCAGATGTTCCTCTACGCCTGGCAGAAAATCGCGAACCTGAGACAGAAACCTGCACGGGAGGCATAAATGGGACTCGCTGAGGCACTACATTTCTTCGTCGCTTTTACCCTGCGGCTGTTTTTCCTGCTGACGCCCTTTTTCGCCCTGAGCAGCTTCCTGGCCCTGACCAGTGCCGAGAGCAGCCGGGAGGAGAAGCACCGCCTGGCCGTCAATGTGACCGTCAGCGCCACCGCAGTCTGCATCAGCATCTTCCTGTTCGGAGATTGGATTATGGCCATCTTCGGCATTACCGTCGCGGCCTTCCGCGCCGGGTCCGGGCTGCTGCTGATGCTCTCCGCCGTCGCGCTGGTCTATGGATCGGCCCAGAAAAAACTCGATCCCGGAGAGAGGCTGCAGGACCTGGCCACCGTGCCCCTGGCGGTGCCCATCACGGCCGGGCCGGCGACCCTGGGAGCGCTGATGGTGAGCGGGATGGATACCAGCGGCTGGCAGCTGAAATGCCTCTGCGTGGCCGGGATCATCTGCGGCACCGCCGCCGTCGGTGTGATGCTCTATTTTTCCGACCTCATCGAAGGGGTGCTGGGAAAATCCAAAATTGCGATTCTCAGCAAGGTCACCGGTCTGATTCTGAGCGCCATTGCGGCGCAGATGCTGGTGGCCGGGGTCCGGGAACTCTTTTATTCTCCCTAACCCTGGCGGGACCGTGGCGAACCAATCTTATCTGAAGCGCATCAACCGGCAGCGCATCCTGCTGGCGGTCCGGGAATCCGGGCCATTGTCGCGCTCGGCCATCGCGGACCTGCTGGCTCTGGACCGCAAAAGCATGACCAATCTGGCCAACGAGCTGATTGCCGAAGGCTGGCTCTGTGAGACCGGCGTGGACTACAGCTCCCGCGGCCGTCCCGGCACGTTGCTGGACCTGGACCGGACGCAGCATCTGTTCCTGGGTCTGCACCTCTCCGAAAACCAGGCCAGTGGCGTGCTGCTGAACCTCTCGGGCGAGATTCTGGGCCGGCAGGAGCGCCCCTATGCCCCGGTGGCATCCCTGAAGGACATCCGGGCCGTGCTGCAGGAGGTATATCTGCCCCTGCTGCGCCTGGCTGGCGGGAAACTCCATGCCATCGGCCTGGTACTGCCAGGAATACTGGATTTTGCCAGCGCGACCGTGCAACGCTCTGTCAACATCCCGGTCCTGGACGGGGTGGAATTGCGGCGGCTGCTCCCCCGGGAACTGCCGTCAGAACTGTATTTTGAGGAGAGTTCCCGGGCCAAGGCTCTGGCTGAACTGTGGTTTGGGCAAGGTCAGGGGCGCAGTTCCTTCGTCTGTGTCGATCTGGGTATCGGCATCGGCGCGGGAATCATCTTGGAAAAACACCTGCAGGGCGGACCTTATGCAGGAGAAATCGGACATGTGATTATTCAGCCGGAAGGGCGGCAATGCGCCTGCGGACACCGCGGCT
>JAAYYJ010000253.1 GCA_012515455.1 Oligosphaeraceae bacterium | reverse complement strand
TACTCAAGGCCCGCATGGAGGCAAAACCAGCTATCCCGAGGGGAACCAAGGCTGCTTCTGAACCGCCGGCCAGCATCACCTCGGCATCACCGCGTTTGATGACCCAGTACGCTTCTCCGATGGCGTGCAAGCCGCTGGCGCAGGCGCTGACCAGGCCGAAATTGGGCCCCGTCCAGCCGTATTTGATGGCCAGATAGCCGGAGGCCATATCGCCAATCAGCATCGGGATGGTCAGCGGCGAGACTCGGCCCGCACCGCGCTCCCGCAGGATGTCCTGCTGCTGGCAGATGGTGCTGATGCCGCCGATGCCCGAGGCGACCAGCATGCCGCAACGGGACGGATCGGTGATGGGTTCGGCTAGCAGCCCGGCCTGGCTCAACGCCTCATCGGCTGCCGCCAGAGCATAATGGCAGTACGGGTCCAGGCGATTGGCGGCTTTGCTGTCAAGGTGACGGGTGATATCAAAATCCTTGACCTCACCGGCAATGCGGCAGCGGTAATCCTCACAGGGGAATTTGCTCAACGGACCAATGCCGCTGCGGCCAGACAATAAATTTTCCCAGGCTTGAGCGAGTGAATTGCCAATCGGGGAAATCACGCCAGCACCACATACTACTACACGCCGCTCCGAACTCATCGTCACTCCTGTTGCAGTCCCTAGCTCACCATCCACTCATCCAGGGGCATAAAAATAAAGGCCACGACCCATTACAGGTGAGTGGCCCGTCCGAATGTCCTTGCAAGGCAACGCTCACCCCAAGGGCCCGGAATATGCGGCTCAGGCTTCGGTGGAACCGTCGCTGGTAATTTTTTCGTCGATATATGAGATAGCCTGTCCGACGTTGGTCATCTTCTCCACCACATCATCCGGGATTTTAATCCCGAAGGCCTCTTCGAACTCCATAACCAGCTCCACGATATCCAAAGAATCCGCGGCCAGGTCTTCGATAAAGCGGGCCTCATCCTGCACTTGGTCCTCACGGACACCGAGCTGCTCAACGATGATCTTCTTAACCCGCTCTGCTACTGAACTGTTTTCCATGCATCTCTCCTGAAATGTACCAAAGATTATATGTTGATTTGACAAAAAAAATCCCCAGAAGGCAAAATGACAATTTGCCTGTAACTGTAATAATTTAATGTCCCTTTCTGAAATTGCAAATCACCTCCCGGACAGGGGCAAATCCTCTCCTGGCGGCGCATCATGCCGCAGTGAAGCCGCCGCCCCCAAGCGGAGCTGGTTCCTGCTGCCGCTGTCACTGCCGCGACCCCAAAATTACCAGGCGTCACAAACAGTGCGATGGGGGCAGGTGCAGCGCGGCGAGTCTCCAGAATGTGCGGCGGTAAGCCGCCGCGGTCCAGGCGTGCGTTTCCGGTTGTTTTTTGGGCAAATCGGGGTATGTTAGTAAGATTACGCTAATACCGCGCCGGCGGCAACGAGCCGTACGGCGCACTTACTATACAGGGGAATTATGGCCATAGGCATCTACAGCCGCGGTTTCGCGGCCTATTTGGGCACTCTGTTCGGCGGGGCTTTCAATGACAACGTCTTCAAACTGCTGCTGCTCTGCTACGCCAGCAATTTTTTGGGTCAGAGCAGCGCGGCCACCAAAATGTATGTGCCCCTGGCCGGGGCGCTGTTCGTGGTGCCGTTCCTGCTCTTCTCTTCTTATGCCGGGTACCTGGCGGACCGCTTCAGCAAGAGAAGCGTGATAATCGGCACCAAGGTCGCGGAGGTGCTGATCATGCTGTCCGGGGTGTTCTGGTTTGCCCGGCACAGTGTGTATTGGCTGCTGGCGGTACTGTTCGTGATGGGGGCGCAAAGCACCTTCTTCAGCCCGGCGAAGTACGGCTTCATGCCCGAAACCCTGCCGGAGAGGCAACTCTCCCGCGGCAATGGCGCCACCCAGCTGTTCACCTTCCTGGCTATCATCCTGGGCAGCTGGGCCGGCGGAGCACTCGCGGCCTGGAGCGGCAGCAGCCCGCATTACGCCGCCTGGTTCTGCGTGGCGATCGCCCTGGCCGGACTGGCGCTGAGCTTCGGAATCACCCCGACCCGGCCGGGGAACCCCGCGGTACGCTTGCAAATCGACCCCTTCACACCCCATCTGCGGACGTTGCTGGAAATGCGCCGTGACCGCCTGCTCTGGCTTTGCCTGCTGGCCAATACCTTCTTCTGGTTCCTGGCGGCACTGTTCCAGCTGACCCTGCTGTTTCTGGCCAAGGACACCCTGGCCGGTGATGACAATCTGGTGGGGTACCTGCAGGCCGCAGTGGCCCTGGGTATCGGTGCCGGCTGCGCCCTGGCCGGATTGCTGTCCCGGAACCGGATCGAGTACGGATTGATCATTCCGGGCGGACTGCTGACCGGGCTGTGCTGCTGTCTGCTGGGCATCTTTGGTGCCAACCTTACCGGAGCATATCTGTGCAGCGCAGCCATGGGATTCTCAGCCGGATTCTT
Source organism: Oligosphaeraceae bacterium (assembly GCA_012515455.1). Taxonomy (GTDB): domain Bacteria; phylum Verrucomicrobiota; class Lentisphaeria; order Oligosphaerales; family Oligosphaeraceae; genus JAAZIZ01. The sequence continues at coordinate 5,531 of JAAYYJ010000253.1, read as the reverse complement.
CCAGCTGCCGCTGGTGACGGCCATCCAGAAGCGCAGTCCGCAACGTTGCCGCGGCCGTTACCTGGGGGCGGGCAATGCCCTCGACTGCCTTTCGATGATGCTGGCCTCCCTGGCCCAGTGGCTGCTGCTGAAAGTATTCGCGTTCGAGCCCAGAGGGGTGTTCGTCTGCGCCGGCCTGCTTACGTTCGCAGTGGTGATTTATATCGCCCGGAAAGCCCCGACGCTCTGGCGGCGCAGCCGTCGCCTGGGGTGTTGAACTACAATATCAATATATGGAGGTATAAACTTGACGCAACCGACTTCACATATAGTGTATATGTATGGACATATACCCAGTCAATCCGGGGAATTGCATGGGACACATGGGACGCATGCATAGAACAAGACAATGTAAGGCTTTGCCCGTAGGCACTTAACTATGCTCAACCCCAGGCTTGTATGCAAATGCCGATTGGGGCCTTGCAAAAATTGGCCAAAGCACTAATTTTTGCCCCGTGCCCTTGATTCTAGCGGTGGGTCCCACCCCACCGTTTGGGGGGACCTCCGTCCCTATTTGGACGCGCGCGCGAGTGAAGGGGGAGCGGAGGGGGACAATGGTGGCAGTGCCATTGCTAACCGGCAAAGGCTAAGGTGCGTAAATTGGGGCTGGAAAAAGCGCTTGCTGTAGTGTTTGTGTTGTTCAAGCATCCGGTAGGGCTCCAGCAAGGTACGGCGTTGCCGGTGCCAGAGCAGTTAGGTGTCAATTCCCAGCCTGGACTACATACTGCAGTCTTATCTGTGCTCCGCGCCAGATTGCGCCCATTAACGAACAGCAGGTATTCTATCGGCAATCAGCCCGCCGGTGCCTGTTTCTGTCTGGATCCGGCTGGGGGAGGTAACTCATGCCCAAGGTCAAGCTTAGTTTTACCATCACCGGCATGCACTGCACCAGCTGTGCTGCCAATATCCAGCAGGCAGTGCGCAAATTGCCTGGCGCAACCGAGGTATATGTGAATTTTGCGGCCCGGCTGCTGACCTTGCAGGCGGAAACGGGCACGCTGACGCCCGAGCGTATTATCGCCGCAGTGCAGCACTGCGGCTTCACGGCCACCCTCCAGCAGGGACAACCTTATGCCCCGGGATCTTCCCCGGATCCAGACGACGGCGCTGCCGGAAAATCCCCTGCCTGGCGGCGCTTCCTAGTCGCGGCGGCATTCTCGGCCGGGCTCTCGTATGTGGCGATGCACCCCATGCTGGGGTTGCCATTCGTTCCCTTGAGCCAGACCCAGTCTCTGCTGCTGCAGATGTCCCTGCTCCTGCCGGTACTGCTGGCCGGACGGGAATTCTACCGTACCGGCATCCCGGCGCTGCTGCGCGGGGTACCCAATATGGATACCCTGATCGCCATCGGTACCGTAGCGGCGATTATTTACAGCTTGCGCCCGCATGCCGCCGGGCAGGCACAGCATCTCTATTTTGACACCGCCGGGATGATTATCGCATTCGTGCTGCTGGGGCGCTTTCTGGAAGAGCGCTCCCGCCGCCGGGCCTCCGGCGCGATTCGCGCTCTGCTGGACTTGCGGCCCGAGACCGCGCGGGTGGTGCGGGACGGCCAGGAGGCCTTGGTACCGGTAAGTGCGATTCGCTGCGATGATGTCCTGCGAGTGCTGCCGGGAGAGAAATTCCCTGCGGACGGCATGGTCCTGGAGGGTCGCAGCAGCGTCGATGAATCGATGCTCACCGGTGAGCATTTGCCGGTTGAGAAAGGCCCTGGAGATACGGTAACGGGTGCGACAATCAATCAGCAGGGCGTGTTGTTGTGCCGGGCCACACAGGTCGGTGAGCAGACCATCCTGGCTCAGATCATCCGCCTGGTGGCCGAAGCCCAGGGAACGCGCCCGCCCATTGCCCGCCTGGCGGATGCCGTCTCGGGCTACTTTGTCTGGTTCGTGCTCCTTACCGCAGCAGTCAGTTATGCCGCCTGGAGCCTCGCCGGCGCCGGCAGCAGCCAGGCTCTGCAGTTCGCCCTGGCGGTGCTGGTGATCGCCTGCCCCTGCGCACTGGGACTGGCGACGCCTATCGCCTTGATCGTGGGAATCGGTCGCGGTGCCGGGCAGGGGATATTGATCCGCAACGGCAAGGCCCTGGAAGCAGCGGCCAAAGTCCGGACGGTGATTTTCGACAAGACTGGCACCCTGACGCTTGGTCGTCTGGCGGTGAGGGTGATCCTGCCCGCCCCCGGCAGCAACATCAGCGCAGACGCGCTGCTGGCCCTGGCCGCGGGGGCGGAAGCGCAATCCGGACACCCGCTGGCGCAGGCAATTTGCGCCGCAGCCGCGCAGCGTGGCCTGGCCCTGGCCCCGGTCAGCGAGGTGCAGGAACTGCCCGGGATGGGATTGCGCTGCCGCCAGAATGGCCGCGAGTTGCTGCTGGGGGCAGAGCGGTTGCTGCGGGCGGAGGGAATGACGGTGCCGCATTGGCCGGAGCAGGAATTCTCTGCCCTGTCGTTGATTTATGTGGCCGTGGATGGCATCTGCCAAGGCGTAATCGGGCTGAGTGACACCATCAGGCCTGAGGCCAGGGCGGCGCTGTCACGCTTGCGGGAAATGGGGCTGCAGTTGGTGCTGCTGACTGGCGACCGCCGGGAGAGCGCCCGGCAAATAGCCGCTGCGGCCGGCATCGACCGCCTGGAGGCCGAGCTGCTGCCCGGAGCCAAGGCGGCGATGGTAGGGGCGATTCAGCGTGAGCAGCCGGGGCAGCTGGTGGCAATGGTGGGAGACGGCATCAATGATGCTCCCGCGCTGGCTCAGGCCGATGTCGGGATCGCCGTCGGCGGGGGAACGGACATTGCCCGGGCAGCAGCAGATATTGTTTTGATAAGCAATGACCTGCATCAGGTCGCTACAGCATTGGCGCTGAGCCGGGCAACCTTGCGGATCATCCGTCAGAATCTCGCCTGGGCTTTGGCCTACAACCTGCTGGGGATACCCCTGGCGGCCGGCGTCTTGCAGGTCTTCGGGGGGCCGGGGCTCAATCCTGCGTTTGCGGCCCTGGCGATGGCTTTCAGCTCAGTCGCAGTGGTGACCAACGCCCTGCGACTCAAATCTTTTAGAGCGGGGTAGCTGTCTCGGATTGGCAAGCGCAGCGGGAAAAACAAAAAGGGAATGGTGATGAGAACAATGCGTTTCGGGCGGTCCTTGGTCTTGCTGCTGGCGCTGCTGCTGGGCAGTGCGCAGTCGGCTGAGCTGCGGGTCTGGAAAAAGAGCAACGAACAGCTATGGCTGCGCTGGTCCTGGGATGAAAGACAGGACCTGCTCCTGCACTGCGGACCGGGTGGAAATAACCGCCAGTTTAATTATTCCTCGGCCTACTTGATAGACCGGGGGCTGGCGGATGCGGACTGCTTCTCATCCCCGGCCTTGGAACATCGCATTCATTGGTGTGGCGATTCAACCGGAGTCATGCACATGTACCCGGACGCGGACTCCAATGCGATTTACATTCTGAGCGGCAACCACGGCTACAATTATAGCATCGCGACCGTGCCCCAGCACGGTTTCACCAGCGCGGATGTGGGCAAGAGTCTGCTTCCCGGGCATTATCTGCTCAAAGTTCCGGATGCGGACACGTTGTGGATAGTACCGCCGCTGAAGGCCAGTGCGGATGCCAGAATCACCGCCGTCCAGCCCGGTTATAATTACCGGGCCACCAGAATTCTGCAACGCGAATATTTTCTTGATGGCCAGCCGGTAGCCGATGACACTGCCGCTTCCGGGCACTGCTTCCAGGTCGTAGAGAAGACTGGCATCGCCACCTTTCCCGCTTTGCTGGCAGCTAAATTCGAGGCTGAGGCAGTGGAGGACTTCTACGCAGTCTATGATATTACTTACAGCTTTTACGACAGCCGCTGCTGCCGGGTGGATACGCAGGTGACTTTCCCCAAGGATATTCTGCTGATGGGAGTGGGCCCGATGCAGGACAGTGCCCTGGATATCACCCGCTACGATTTTTATGAACGCTACATCCCGAAGGTCAGGCCCATTCAGGAACCGGAAACCACCCCGCAATCTTATGCCCCGGGCAGTGCCATCTACTATCGCAAAGACGGCAAGTACCTCACCGATACTAGACGGTATGATTTTGCTGCCGTGCAGGATATGACGCCACTGCGGCTGCTGGCGGACCGTGCGGAAATGCCGCGGTTTGAAATCCGGGTCGCCTCGCCGTATGTCGATCCGCTTAATCAGCCTGACCGTTTTATCGAGTTCATCGGCAAAAACGAGGGCCAAAAACGAGTGCGCAAAGTCGGCTCGGTGCTGGGAATGGACCCGGAAACTGGCATCTGCCGGCCTTATGAGCGCCAGCTGAACCGCAACAGCGTGATTCTATCCAATGTACACAAGACCTATCCGACCCATTTGGGCCGGGGAGGGAAGACGCTCCTAACTGCCGGGACGGTCCTGCACGCGGTCGGCTACCGCGGCTATTTCAATCCGGAAACGATTGGTGCTGCGACCGCACTCTACACGGTGCCTTTCCCCGACCACATCAGGGTCTATGCTGACTTCCACCAGAAAGTCCAGGATTACGAACTGCCGCTGCCTCTTGGGACCGTGACGGTGGTGGAAAAATCAGATGGGCTGATACTCGCCGGCAAGCGTGTCTCCCTGAGCGGCGATTACGGTTATATCGTGGTGAAAGTTACGCCCGCCCAGGACTGACGCTGCGCCTCGACTGAGAGAATAAAAAAGCCGGCAAACGTGCTGTTTGCCGGCTTTCTGATCCGCTGCCGTTGCCGTGCGCTTACAGCGCCTGACAGGCAGTGATGGCCGCTACCCCCACGAGATCCTCGACGGAGCAGCCGCGGGACAGGTCGTTGATGGGCTTGGCTACGCCCTGCAGGATGGGCCCGAAGGCCTCGGCCCCGGCCAGGCGCTGAGTCATCTTGTAGCAGATGTTCCCGCAGTTCAAGTCTGGGAAAATCAGGATATTGGCCTGCCCCTGAAGAGGGCTGCCCGGGGCCTTGGAACTGGCCACAGCCGGAACCAGGGCCGCATCGGCCTGCAGCTCACCGTCCACCAGCGCCGCGATACCCAACTCCGCGACCTTGGCCTGAGTCAAGGCTGCGGCCCGGGCCATCTTGTCCACCAGCTCGCCTTTGGCGCTGCCCTTGGTTGAATAGCAGAGGAAGGCCAGTTTCGCCTGGGTGCCGATCAATTTCTGGTGGGTCTGGATGGTGGCCAGGGCGATATCGACCAGGTCCTCGGCCGTGGGGTTGGGATTCACGCCGCAGTCGGCGAAAATCAGTGCCTCATCCCCGGCGGGGGTGGGCTGCCGCAGGTCCATCAGGAAGCAGCTGCTGGCGGTCTTGATGCCGGGTGCGGTGCCGACGCAATGGAAGGCGCTGCGCAGCATGTCCGGGGTGGAAGCGATGGAGCCGGCGACCAACCCGCTGACCAGGCCCTGATTCAGCATCAGGTTGGCGAAATACAAGCGGTTCTTGGTCATTTCCCGAGCCTGTTCAGCAGTCAAGCCCTTGGCTTTGCGGCGTT
>JAAYYJ010000252.1 GCA_012515455.1 Oligosphaeraceae bacterium | reverse complement strand
ATGCCACTGGCCAGGCCCTGGGTGATGGTCAGAGCCGAACCCTCGCGGGAGGCCTCCGAGATGCCCTGGGTCGGCTTGTAATCATAGCTGGTATAACGCTCCGCCAGCTTCCCGATCAGGATACCGCTGATGATGCCGGTGACCGCGCAGGCCCAGGGGGAGTAACTGCCCAGAACGAAGCCCATGCTTTCCAGGCCCTCCGAGGGGAAGGAAATCCGGCTGACCACTGCGGTGCTGCCGATGGTCAGAATTGCTGCAATCCAGGTAATCAGATTGAGCTCCTGATGCGGATGGTCGGAGAGTTTCTTGATCATCATATAGGCGATGCCGACGGTGCAGGACAACAGCCCCAGGCCGGCAAAAATCAGTGGGAATCGGAGCAGGCTTTGCAGCATCTCGGCACTGATTGGATGTTCACCGGAAGAGCGGGTATAGAACAGGCAACCGGCCAAAATCAGGGCCGATGCAATGGCCCCGACGTAACTCTCCAGCAGGTCTGATCCCAAGCCTGCCACATCGCCGACGTTGTCACCCACATTGTCGGCAATGGTGGCCGGATTGCGCGGGTCGTCTTCAGGAATGCCGGCCTCGGTTTTGCCCACCAGGTCCGCGCCCATATCTGCCGCCTTGGTATAGATTCCACCGCCGACACGGTTGAACATAGCGATGATCGAGCACCCCAGGGCATAGCCAGAGATGGTCATGGTGAAGGGGATGTCCTTGATGCCGGGGATGCCCAGCCAGTTGTTGTGCAAGGTCATCTGCTCGGGGCTGAACTGCCCCATTAACTTGCCGAAAACCCAATAGATGATGCCCAAGCCCAACAAGGCGAAGGCAGCTACCGATAGCCCCATTACACTGCCACCCCGGAAAGCTAATTTCAGGGTCTGCCCCAGGCTTTCGGTCTCTCTGGCCCGGTTGGCGACCCGCACATTGGCCAGAGTAGCGGTGTGCATGCCAATCCAGCCGGCCGCGCCGCTCATACAGGCCCCAAGCAGAAACGCCAGCCCCGCCTGCCAGGAAACCACCACGACCAGAAGTAATAATATTATCATGGCGATATAAAATATGGTCTTGTACTGCAGGCGCATAAACGCATCCGCACCATCCTGAATGGCACCGGCAATCTGCCGCATCGAGTCTGTGCCGGGAGATTGCCTCTTGATATTGAGAAAATTCAACCAAGCTAAAATGAATGCCCCGGCAACCGCTACAATAATCAGTCCATACATAAATGAGTCCTCCAGAAAAATAACACGGCCGTCCCATAACTAGACGACATCCTGGTAAAATTGCGGTTTCATGACACTTTATGGAAGCCGCACCAGCAAACCATAGGAGATGCCATGCAACCACAGCTAAATAATATGTCCATTTTTGCTCAGATTACAAGCTGTATACCCGACAGAATGAGTAAATCAGTGAAAATCTTGCCAAACAGCATAAAATACAGACCCGATTCTGCAGTGCCACCAGCCACGTATTCATCATGGTATACATGTATCTGGCACATTCTGTGAGTCTGAATGACATCTGCGATAGCCTCAGCAACCATGCCGGTACCTCTTGGCGCGGTGTTATGCCTGTGCCGGCTCAGTCGGCGCAGCGCCTGCCGGATGGCCGTGCTGGCGTCTCGGCAACGGAGCTATAGAACCCCTGGCAGGTATTCTGGAATTCCGGTTCCACCTGCCAGTGTTGCGGGAAGGTCCGGCATTGGGTTGGCTTAACCGGATTGATGCGGCATAAGTTGTCCCGGTTCAGGAAGACACAGGCACCATCCTCACGGTCGGTCAGAATCAGGCATTTCCGGTCCGGGGCGAGGCGGGTGTACTGCTGCCGGAACTCCTCCTGGCTCAGCTGCAGGAAGGCGGCAATAGCCGTGATGGCTTCCTCATTGAGCCGGACAATGCCGGGCCAGCGACAGCAGGCCCCGCAACAGCGGCAATGGAAGAGGCGTTCAGACATGGCAATTACAGCACCCACCCCCGGGCAGCCCAAGGGAGTCATTTGTAGATGATTTCCGCAATCGATTCACCGCGCAACTCCACGGTGTGGCTGTCAAGCACCCGGGCCTGGGCATCGCCCAGGTACGCATCGGTGACCTCGGTGTGAAAAAAACTCTTGCGCAGGATGTACGGACCGGGCCAGCATACCGGCGGTAACGGATGCTGCAGATGCTGGCGCAGAGCCAGCCCGGCCTGCTGTTCGATCAGAGCGCGGGCCTCAGTGCAGGTCAGAGTCAGGGCTGAGGCGCGTCCCAGGCCCTCTTTGACAGCGGCAGTCACAATGCCGGGTTGCAACGCTTCTGCTTCCCGGCAGGCCGCCTGGTCCCCGGACAGGAAGATGTACGGGAGGCCGAAGGAGCCGGCCAGCAGCGCGAACTGGGCAATCTCGCCAATCTCGCGCCCGTTCAGGGTGTAGGAGATGACCTCGGCCGAGCTCTGGGTATGATTCAGATTGCCGCTGCGCTCGGCCGCCATCGCGTGCTGTCCGACGTGGGCGATGGCGGTGAAACGTCCGGCCAGACGGCTGAAGAGCCAGACCAGCGGGGGCGTGGGCCCGCCGTGAATCAGACGGGCCGGTGCCTGCAGGGTCTCGAAATCAATGGCCCCGCAGCCGTGCCCGTCCCAGACCGTAACCGTGCTGGCGCCGGCCTGCAGGAAGCCGCGCACTGCGGCATTTACCTCCTCGGTAAGCAGCCGGCAGTTGCGCGGGTAGTTCACATTGCCGCCGGTGGTGTCGACCAGCGGCTTGACCACACCGGCCACGCCCTCGATGTCAGTCATAATCAGGATATGCATGCGTGCACCCTTCCGTTCAAGGGAAGTAGACCTGCCTGTGCGTCGCTCCCAGATGCTCGTAAATCTCAGGCAGGTCAGTGAGCTGCAGAATCCCGGTCGGCATCATCGATTGAGGATAGGGGATGATCTGCTTGCGCACCATGGAATCAAACGACGGCGGGGCATCAATCAGGGTAACCTTCGCGGCCGCACCGGAGAGCAGGGCAGCCAGAACTGCCGGCACGCTGCCCTGACCACGGGCGACCAGATCAATGGTCTTAACACCATAGGACTGCAGCAGCTGGAAGGCTGAAAGCACATCCCGGACCCGGCCGCTCAGATACAGCTCGCCCAGCATCAGCCCGCAGGCCGAGTAGTGGTAGTCGTCGCAGTAGTAGGCGAAGAAATCACGCCCCAGCATGTCCGGGAAGGCATACAGCGGGTCACAGCTGACCTTGCGGCCGTATTTGGCCGAGTGACCGGTATTCGGATTGCAGGCCAGCGACATCATATCGCCCAGCCCGCGGATGTCCAGCCCGAACCAGCCTTCGCCCTGGCTGAATTCATTGATGCGCAGCATCTCGTCCAGCGAATCCTGATGCGGGACATACAGCGTGACATGCTCCAGGTCTTCGGGGAAATGGAAGAGATACTTCCGGCTCGTACCCAGGTACTTGAGTATCGCCAGCATCTCGGGCTCGGTCTCCATGGCATAGCGGGAACAGAGCTGATAGCCGCAGTCGCCGGCGATAATCGGACGCAGGACCCGGTAATGGGGCACCCCTACTGGCCCGATCTTCAGCAGCTGCGCGAGCTTCTGGCGCAGTTCCGCCAAGGGCAGCTTCGGACGCTGGCTCTTGCATTTGTCGGCCAGCTCCTGGACGAAGGAGATGAAATCACGCTCGCCCTCCAGGTAGTGCACCTGGCCGCGCGGGGTGCACTGCAGCTGCTCGTCAGTGAAGACCTGCATCTCCTCCGGCTCGGGCGCAGGCGTGCGCAGACCCAGCATCTGATTGAAGAACTTCAGCATTGCTTCGCGGTTCTCCCGGTGGTAGCCGTGGTCGCAAGGGCCGATGAAGACCTCGGCCTGATCCGGTACGCCCAGGATGCTGTAGATGCGCTTGACCTCCGCTGCGGTCTCCCGCGCCCCGCGCTCGTCAAAGAAGTCATTCTTCTGTCCCAGCACCAGTATTGGCCTGGGGGCGTTGGCCAGCAGCAGGTCGCCCATTTCGCAACCCAGCCCCACGAAGAACTGCGGCTCCTGTTCGGCATCGCAGGGTTCCTCGTTTTCCAGATGATGTACCCAGGTGGAGATGTAGCAGCTCGGGGCGGCCGCAAACAGGCGATCATCGACAGCGGTCAGGAATGCGCTCATGTTCCCGCCCCCGGAATTGCCGGTGACACAGACCTGGGCCGGATTGACTTCCGGCCGGCTCAGGAGGTAATCCAGGCTGCGGACCGCATCCCAGAGGCACCAGGAGGTGTAGTACTCGCCGACCAGCAGCATCTGCTTGGAAACCATATTGTGCTCGCGGGTGGTGGCATACAGCACCCCGGTGATTTCGGCATTGGGCGCGTCGATGAACATACTGCGCTCGCCCTGCCCGGAGGGGTCGGGACAGAGCACCACGTAGCCCTCGCGGACCAGGTTGATGATCGCTTTCTGGTAGGTATCCGCGGCCTTGCCGTTGGTGGAGTGCCCGCACAAAAACAGCACTGCGGGAGCATTGGCGGCCTGGTCGGGGATATACAGATTGGCGGTCACCGGCAGTTGCGGCCGGCTGTGGTAGATGACGTTCTCGACCCGGAAACCGTCGCCGGCCACAGTCTTGCAGACCACCGGCTGCAGCGGGGTCTTCTCGGTCGGCAGGCCGAAAGCCTGCTTGACCTTCTCTCTGATTTCGGCCTGGTAGAGCTTGAAATCCTCAGGCGTCT
>JAAYYJ010000251.1 GCA_012515455.1 Oligosphaeraceae bacterium | reverse complement strand
GCGAACCACTCGGGATGGCGTTCCTGCAGGCCGCAGGGGACCAGGATGCCGGCGTCAGCCTGCTGCTGGAAATCGTACTGCCCGCCGCCGAAAAACAAATCGATGCCGATGCCGATGTCGCAGTGCAGGAACTCCTGCCTGGCGTCCCAATGCGGCGAATCCGGCTCGAGCTTGCGGTTCAGGAAAGCCAGGGCGAGCTCTTCACTCCATTGTCCAGCCTGCTGATTGATCCAGTAGTCGCGGAAATTGGCGGTATAGGCGCTGGCCAGGTAGCGGACGATATCGCTGGCGCCGCCCACTGCCCGCCAGTCCAGGGAGACCTTGCGCCCGGTCTGCTCGTAATAATAGCGCCGGAAGGCCTGCTCGATCTCAAAGCGGATGGATTCGTTATGCGGCGAGACGATGACCAGCTGATCAGCACTTAAATCAATCTGCTCCGCGGGCTTGCGCAGCAGCAGAGGCAGACAGAGGACCAGGGCCAAAGGAATAACAACCCAGAGGATGCGCTTCATTTATGTACTCAGACCAGCGATTGATTGATGCTCTACGCAGCAGTGCGGAGAACAGTGATATAAGGTAATGGCATTTTGCGGCTTTACAATTTCCCGGCCTGAATTCACCCGCCACGCGGAGCAAAAAAAGCCGCTGTCCGGCACGCCTGGGTGGTTGCCGGACAGCGGCAGCAATGGTCACGGCTCAGGATTACTTGAAGATGGCGAAATCAGCGCCGAGATCTTTGCCTTCCCGGCCGCGGCCCCGGGCGGGCGAATCCGCGGTAAGGGAGAAATCGCCGTTAAGGGCATCGACGAATAACGGGTCGGCTTCCAGGCCGTGCGCCTCAACCCCATAACGCTGCTGCGTTTCGGCCAGGGAATCAGTCAGGTCTTTGCTCTTCACGCTCCAGGGTGCGCTGTACTCGTGCTCAGGGCTGTGCCGACCGAAACTGTAGTAGCGCTGCTTCGGGGCAACCTCAGTCTTCCAGTACAAGTTGTAGTCGCAGAATACATGCGGGCCATGATCTGCGACCGTTACCGCCGGGGACTGGTGATTGGAGACCGTATCCACCAGCAGGTTGTTGTAGATCTCAGTGCGGTCACCCATATTGCACCCGACATGAATGCCATTTATACCGTTACCCCAGAAAGTGTTGTTGCGAATCACCACATTCTTGGCCGGATAAGTCCAGATGCCGTGAAAACCGCTGTCAAAGACGCAGTTCTCTACCAGCAGGCCATCCACCTGATAGGCGAAAAACTGAATATTGGAACAGCGCCCGCCGCCGCGGCTGCGGTCGAACAGGCAGTTCCGCACGGTCAGATTCCGGACCTTACTGGCGCTCAAGGCCTTGGCCGCAGCCGAATAGCGCAAACCCACAAAGCGGAATCCATCGATGGTGCAATCCGCGCCCCCGTTGAACAGCAGCGCATAATCAAAAAGCCGGGCGGCATCCAGCGAGGCCTGCCCCGGGATCTCGCTGCGCAAGGTCAGGCGGTCGATGTCAACCCGCAGCGACTCGGTGTAGACGCCCGGTGCCACCACGATGGTGTCGCCGGGACGGGCCGCAGAAAGCGCCGCCCGGATGCTCTGATAGGCAGCGGGGGTATTCTTGTCCACCCGCAGGGTGGTGGCCTGATGCTGGTCCGTGGCTGGAGTGCGGAAACTCAGCTTCTGTCCCAGCGGCTGCGGGTCATTGGGGCGGTAGAAATACAACTGCAGGGCGTACTCGGTGTCGGGCTTCAGGTTCTGTAAGCAATGGCTGCCCTGGGTGCTCATATACATCCCCTGCTGAAACGAATACGCCGGGATGGCTTTGCCGCTGGCGACCTCACGGCCGCGAATGTTGACATTGCAGTAATGCCGCGGGGTCTCCCACTCCACCAGGCAGCGGTCGGGCAGGAAGGGATTGGCCTGCAGGCGTTCCACCTGCAAGGGCAGCATTTCGGCTGCGGCGGGGCGGCCGCCGACCGGCCCCTCCTGCAGCCCGGAGTATGCCAGGGGGTGTTCGGCCGGGATGTTCCCCGCCGCAGCGATGGCCACCTCGGCCAGGAAGCTCGGATGCATTTCGGGGAAACGCCGGCGGTGCTCCTCCAGGGCGGTGCTGGAGACGAAAGCGTTGTTCTCGCTGATGCATTCCCGGGCCGTGATGCTGGAGTCCGGCTGCGCGAACAGGCAGTCCCGCAACTGCAGTGCACCGGCCTCCACCCGGGCTGCGTCCAGGGTGCAGCTCTCGAGTTTCAGGTTGTCGGCCTTGACCCTGCTGCCGGCCAGGAAAGTGCGTTTGCAACT
>JAAYYJ010000250.1 GCA_012515455.1 Oligosphaeraceae bacterium | reverse complement strand
TCATTCCGATTCTGCAGGAAGTCCAGGGTGTTTACAAGTATATGTCCCGCGACGTCATCAGCTATGTGGCGACCTCGCTGGACGTGCCGGTAGCGCAGGTCTATGGCGTGGCCACCTTCTACGCGCATTTTTCCCTGGAACCCAAAGGGAAGCACATCATCAAGCTCTGTGACGGCACCGCCTGCCACGTCAAGAAGTCGCACCTGCTGCTTGAATGCGTGAATCAGAAGCTGGGGTTGAACGAGGAGAAGCGCACGACCAGCGACCTGCTGTTCTCGCTGGAGCTGGTCAGCTGCCTGGGGGCTTGCGGCCTGGCGCCGGTGATTGTGATTGACGACGAGGTGCATGGCCAGGCCACCCCGGCCCAGGTCGAAGCCATCCTCGACGAGATTATCGCCCGGGAAAAGAAATCCCCGTTGGAGAAAGGAGCATAATGCATGAAGACAGTTAATTTGGAACAAGTAGCCGCGTGCTACGAGCAGCGCGCGGCGGCTCTGCAGCGCCGGATCATCATCTGCGGCGGCACGGGCTGTCTGGCCAATGGCGCCATGAAGGTGCGCGCAGCCATCATCAGTGAGCTGGAAAAAGTCGGTCTGCATACTGTGGTGAGCCTGCAGGAGGAGCCGGGGCAGGGCGAGCCGGCCCGGACCTACTTCTCCAAGAGCGGTTGCCAGGGGTTCTGTCAGATGGGGCCGATTCTGCGCATTGAGCCGGAGGGGATATTTTATGGCCGGGTCAAGCCGGAGGACGCGCCCGAGATTGTCGCCACCACCATACTGGGCGGTGAAGTGATCGATCGACTCTGCTTTGTCAATCCCGCCACCGGGAAACGAGCGCACTACGAGAACCAGATTGATTTCTACACCCGCCAGAACCGCATTGTGCTCAAAAACTGCACCATCGATCCTGAGGATGTGGATGAGTATATTCATACCGGGGGCTATTTCGGTGCCCGCAAAGCACTGCTGGAGATGACCCCGGAGCAGGTCTGCCAGTGCGTGCTCGAGGCCGGTTTGCGCGGGCGCGGCGGCGGCGGTTTCCCCACCGGCCTGAAATGGAAGCTCACCTTGGCGTCGCAGAATGACAAGAAGTACGTGATCTGCAACGGCGACGAGGGCGACCCCGGCGCCTTCATGGACCGCTCGGTGATGGAGGGCAATCCCCATGCCGTGCTGGAGGGGATGATGATTGCGGGCCGGGCCATCGGGGCCGATGAAGGAGTGGTCTATGTCCGGACCGAGTACCCGCTGGCGGTCGCGCGGATGCGGCAGGCGGTCGAGGTCGCGCAACGCAACGGACTGCTGGGCGAGGACCTGTTTGGCAGCGGTTTCAATTTCTCGGTCCGAATCATGGAGGGCGCGGGGGCCTTCGTCTGCGGCGAGGAGACCGCTCTGATTGCCTCGATTGAGGGCAAGCGCGGGATGCCCATGCCCAAGCCGCCTTTCCCGGCCCAGTGTGGATTATACGGCAAGCCGACCGTCATCAACAACGTCGAGACGCTCGCCTCGGTGCCGTACATCCTGCGCGAGGGGCCGGCCACCTACCGTGCGGTCGGGACGGAAAAATCGCCTGGCACCAAGACCTTCGCCCTGACCGGGCACGTCGCCAATACCGGTCTCATCGAGGTGCCCTTCGGGACTACCCTGCGGGAGATCGTCTACAACATCGGCGGCGGTGTCACCAACAACGATGGCAAGGTTACGGGTGAAGATTTCAAGGCAGTGCAGATTGGCGGTCCATCCGGCGGTTGCCTGACCCCGGCGATGCTCGATATGCCCATCGATTTCGACTCCTTGAAAAGCGCGGGTGCGATGGTCGGTTCCGGCGGGCTGGTGGTGATGAACAAGCAGACCTGCATGGTCAAGATTGCTCGCTTCTTCATGCAGTTCACCCAGAATGAATCCTGCGGCAAATGCGTGCCCTGCCGGGAAGGCACCCGCCAGATGCTCTCCCTCCTGGATGACATCATCGAGGGGCGGGCCACCCTAGACACCCTGGCCTTGCTGGAGCAGGTCGCCAAGGCGGTGCAGCTGGGCTCGCTGTGCGGTTTGGGCAAGACTGCCCCGAATCCGGTGCTCTCGACCCTGCGCTATTTCCGGCACGAATATGAGAGCCATGTAGTGAAGAAGGTCTGCCCGGCCGGCGAATGCAAAGCACTGGCGCGTCCAGCGATTGATGCGGGCAAATGTCGCGGCTGTACTGCATGTGTGCGGGTCTGTCCGGTGGGGGCGATCAGCGGTGCTCTGAAGCAGCCGCATGTGATTGATCCGGAGAAATGCATCAAGTGCGGAGCCTGCAAGGCGGCCTGCCGTTTCGCAGCGATTAGCGGCATCTAGAGCAAGGAGACAGAAGAATGAACGACACTCAATCATTGACCGTCAACGGCCGCAGCGTGGAATTCAGCAAAGAGCGCAATTTGCTGGAGGTTATCCGGAAGGCCGGCATAGATATTCCCACCTTCTGCTATCATTCCGAACTGAGCATTTACGGCGCTTGCCGTCTCTGCCTGGTCGAGGTGGAGGGGAAGGGGGTGATGGCCTCCTGCTCGACGGCGCCAGCGGCGGGGATGGTGATCCACACCGACACCCAGGAAATCCGGCAGATGCGCAAGATCAGCATCGAGCTGCTGCTGGCGAACCACAAAGTCGACTGCCCGACCTGCTCCCGCAGTGCCTCCTGCGCTCTGCAGGACATCGCGCAGCGCCTGGGAGTGAACACGGTGCGCTTCAAGAAGCTGGAAAAATTCCAGGACCTCGATTTGTCCTCTCCCTCGCTGGAGCGGGACCCGAACAAGTGCGTGCTCTGCGGCGACTGTGTGCGGGTCTGCAAGGAGATACAGGGCATTGGCGCGATAGATTTCGCCAATCGCGGCTGCAAATCCAAGGTGGCGCCGGCCTTTGATGCTGACTTGGCGACCGTGGAGTGTGTGAACTGCGGGCAGTGCGCCGCAGTCTGTCCCACGGGGGCGATTGTGCCCAAGCAGGAGCGCAACCGGGTCTGGGATGCGCTGTATGACAAGAGCAAGACGGTGGTGGTGCAGGTTGCGCCTGCCGTGCGGGTGGCGCTGGGGGAGAGCTACGGTGCAGCGCCCGGCGAGAATGTGGCCGGGAAGCTGGTCGCGGCTCTGAAGCTGATGGGCTTCAAGCACGTGTACGATACGAGCTTCACTGCCGATCTGACGATTTTTGAGGAAGCGACCGAGCTCTTGGGGCGGATCAAGGAAAAAGGCCGTCTGCCGATGTTCACTAGCTGCTGCCCGGCCTGGGTCAAATACGCCGAGATTTATTATCCTGAGCTGCTGGGCAATCTGTCCAGCTGTCGTTCACCGCAGGCGATGCTTGGTTCAGTAGCCAAGAAGATTCTGCCCGCTCAGTTCGGCATCAAGCGTGACGACCTGGTGGTGGTCTCGATCATGCCCTGCACCGCCAAAAAATACGAGGCTCAGCTGCCCAAGTATCAGTCTGAGGGGCGGCCGGAGGTGGACATCGTGATTACCACCACCGAAGTACAGCAGATGATCAACTCCTGCGGCATTGTGTTCAATGAACTCGAGCCGGAGGCCTTCGATATGCCTATGGGCTTCGCCACGGGCGGCGGGGTGATCTTCGGAACCTCGGGCGGGGTGATGGAGGCCGCTTTGCGCTTTGTGGCGGAGAAGCTCGAAAACAAACCCCTGGCCTCAGTCGATTTCAAGGCCGTGCGGGGGATGGACAGCGTCAAGTCCGCGACTGTGACCCTCGGCGGGCAGGAACTGAAGGTCGCGGTAGTGCACGGATTGGCCAATGCCAAGAAGCTGATTCTGGACCTCCGCGAGGGGCGGGCTGCTTATGACTTTGTGGAAGTGATGGCCTGTCCGGGGGGATGCATTTCCGGTGGCGGTCAGCCGGTCGGGGTGACCAACAAAATCCGGGCCAGCCGGCAGCGCGGTCTATATGCTGCTGACAAGGCGCATCAGGTTCAGAAACCGCAGGACAATTACCTGGTGACTGACTGTTACCGCAAGAACCTCGGTGGGGAGCCTGGCGCTCCTGAGGCGCATCATCTGCTGCACACTGCCTACCAGAACCGCAGTCAGCTCTTCGATGCCAAGATTCCGGTATTGCGCGGCAGTGCCGCGCAGCGTCTGCAGATCACGGTGACGATCTGTGCCAAGCAGGAGAACTGCCCCGGGCAGCTGCTGCTGGGGATGATCGCGGCTTACGTCAAGGAGCACGGCTATCAGGACCGGGCCAATATTGATGCGGCCTTCTCTTCCCGCCCATCCGGTGACGGGACCATCTGCGTGACCATTGGCGAGCAGGTGGTCGAACGCACTCGCTTCACCAATGCCCAGAACACCTTGGAGCAGCTCCAGAATCAGTCGGCTTTCGCCAATATTACTGAAGCCATCGACCAGGGCATCGCTGACCTGACGGCAAAATAAGGGTTCGCAACAGGGATAGATACCTCCCAACCCCCACCGCGTATCACCGGCAGCAGGCCCTGCCGGCGGTACGCGGTTTTTTGTCTGCCGGGGGAGGCTGAAGGCAATCAGCGTCCCAGCGCGATAATATTTGCCACCAGTGCCTTGCAGCGTCCGCAGTCGAGACCAGCGCCGGTCGCTGCCGCGACTTTCTCAACTGTATCCGCGCCTCCCTGTATGGCCTCCAGGACGGCTTGCAGCGAGACCTTGCGGCAGCCGCAGACGGAGGCCAGTATCCAGGGCAGGTTCTCCTGACAGCCAGGGCACTGGTTGCAGGTGCCGGCCTGCGCCGAGACTTCCTCGAGGGTGCGTGCGCCGGCGCACATCGCTTTGCGGATGCTGGCATAATCGACGTTATTGACGCTGCAGATGATTTTGTTGACGGCCATGCTTGTATTCTCCAGGAGGCAATTGGGTGGTGGAAATCGTTTATGTGCGAAATGTTGTGATGAACACTTGATTGCTTTCAGACTGCTGTATGTAGTCCAGGCTTGAAATTGGCCCATAGCCGCTCTGGCGCTGGTAACGCCGCGTCATGCAGACCCCCTTTCCAATTTGCATTCTGCAATTTCTTCCCCCCCCCACAGCTCCGACGAGTTGCAGTCCCAGTCTCGCTGTGGGGGAAATTAAGGGAATGCAAATAACATATAAGGAGCACTACCGGGTGTTTGACCAGAACAACCACTCCGGCAAAGCTCTTTTCCAGTACCAATCGTCGAACCTTAACCATTTTGAGTCAGTGATGGTACTGCTGCCATGGTCCGCATCCGGAACCCCTCGCGCGCGCGTCCAAATTAGGGTTGGGGGTCCCCCCAATCGGTGGGTGGGCCCCACCGATAGAATCAAGGGCACGGGGGAAAAAATAGTGCTTGTGGCAATTTTGTCAAGGCCCACGCCGGAAATTGCATACAAATACCTTGTTCCCGGACAACTGCTTCCCAGTAAAGGACCAAGAATCCCAGCCGC
>JAAYYJ010000249.1 GCA_012515455.1 Oligosphaeraceae bacterium | reverse complement strand
TCTCCAGGCGGAAGACGTACACCGCTTCCGGGGCGTGAACTCCCAGGGGAAATACCAGGAGACCGGCCTGCTGACCTCCTGGCCCGCGGAGGGCCTGACCCCGAAATGGCAATACACTGGACTAGGCGAGGGCTGGAGCGGGGTTATCAAGGTCGGTCGCCAGTTGTTTGTCAATTGCATGTCCGCCAGCGATGCGGGGCAGGAATCCGTGCTCTGCCTGGACCTGCAGGGCAAGAAGGTTTGGCAGACCAGCACCGGCATTCAATGGGCGAAATCGCACACCTCAGCCCGGGCGACACCAACCTACAGCGACGGAAAAATCCTGGTCTATTCCGGCGGCGGCGAGCTCTGCTGTCTGGACGCCAAGGACGGCCGCCTGCTGTGGAAGACCGAACTGGCAAAAAAATATGGCACCGCTTTCGGCAGCTGGGGGCTGGCGGAATCGGTCGTGGCGCAGGATGGCAAGGTCTTTGTCACCGTGGCCGGCAAGACCGCCTCTGCAGTGGCTCTGAAGCTCTCGGATGGCAGTGTGGCCTGGGAAGCCGCTCCCACCCGCGACCGCGGCGCCTATGTGACTCCGGTGCTATACGAGAAGCAGCTCATTATGATGACTGCCAAGACCGTCTTCGCCGCCGACATCGACAGCGGCAAAATCCTCTGGCAGGAGAGTTATGCCAACGCGGCCGAGACCGGCGGCAAGGGCGGCATCAACTGCATCACCCCGCTGCTGAAAGGCCGGCAGTTGTTTCTGGCGGCCGGATACAACCAGGGCGGCGTGATGTTCGAGATCCTGCCCAACGCTAAGGGACTCAAAAAATTATGGCTGAACAAGGACCTCGATCCCCATCACGGCGGCATGGTTGAGCTGAACGGCCGGATTTACGCCTCGAACTGGCTGAACAACAGCATCGGCAACTGGATTTGCGTGGACTGGAACAGCGGGAAGACCATCTACGATACGCCGTGGGAGAAGCTCGGCAAGGGTTCGATTATCACTGCCGACGGGATGCTGTACTTCTATGAGGAGAAGCGCGGCACCCTGGCTCTGGTCAAGCCCGGCAACGAGCTAACCATCGTCAGCAGTTTCCCGATCACTTACGGCACCCGCGAGCACTGGTCGCATCCGGTCATCAGCGACGGCGTGCTGTATCTGCGCCGCGGCACCACCCTGTCGGCCTTTGACCTGAGAACCAAACCCAGCACCGGCAAAAAAGCCTCCCAGGACCGGCGCCGCTGAGCCGCCCCGGACCAGTTGTCCCGCACGGTCCCGGTGCCAGCAGCACCACTGACCGCGGCAAAGTGCAGTCCCCCGGCGGACTGCCGCCGCCTTGAACTGAAAAAGGAGTTCGGCCATGAAAATCGGCATCTGCGCCTGTCAGTTTTATCAGCGTGTCCCGGCGGCAGCATGGTCTGCTGTGGCGGCCGCCTGCCGGCAGTCCGGCCGGGACTATGAAATCATCCCTGACTTGTGTTACCTCGCCGCCAAAGACCCCGCCGCGTTGCAGCGCTTTGAGGTGCTTCTGTCCTGCCAGGTCCGGGCGGTGCGGGCACTCGCGGCGGCCGGCTCTTCTGCCGCGGTCAAATGCTACGACCTGCAGACTGTATCTGTGCCCCAGCTGCTGCAGGAGCTGGGTCTGGAAAGTCCTGCGGACGTGCCGGAACAGACCTCCTACGCGGCTCTGCCGCAGGACTGGGTGCCGTGGTTCCCGGTCCTGGACGCGGAACGCTGCGTGCATTGCGGCAAATGCGCCGATTTCTGCCTGTTCGGGGTGTACACCCGGGAAAACGGCAAAGTAAAGGTCGTGGCGCCGGAGAACTGCAAGACCAACTGCCCCGCCTGCGCCAGGATGTGCCCGCATAATGCCATCATTTTCCCCAAATCACCCGAACCGCGTCTGAACGGCTCGTTGCCGGACGCCTGCCCGCCCAGCCAGGATGAGAAAGCCAGCCTGGCCGAGTTGCTGCAGCGCCGCAAGGCCAAAATGCAGCTGTTCCGGGAGGACCGCGAGTGAACCCGGCCGCACTGACCAGAATTATGCGCGGTTGTACCGGGAAAGTGCAGCGCAATCTCCTGCGTTTCGCCTGGAACGGCCGGCAGGCTATCGGTGCTTTTGAGCGCCGCCTCCGGCGCCAGCAGCCTTTTTTCCCTGCCTTTCTGATGCTCTCCATCACCAGCCAATGCAATCTGCGCTGCCAGGGCTGCTGGGTGACCCAGAGCACCCCCCCGCAGCAACTCTCACTGGCACAAATGCAGGGCATCATCAGGACCGCAGAAAAATACTCCTCCCGCTTCTTCGGCATATTAGGCGGCGAGCCGCTGTTGCATCCCGAGCTGTTCACGTTGTTTGCGGACAACCCGCAGGCGTACTTCCAGCTCTTCAGCAACGGTCTGCACCTGGACCAGGCCTGCGCCGAAAAACTCGCCGCCCTGGGGAATGTGACACCGTTGATCAGCATCGAGGGGCTGGAAAACGAGTCCCGCCGCCGGCGCGGGCGGGACGACGTCTTCGCCCGCTCGCTCGCCGGGCTGCGCCAGGCCGTGCAGGCGGGCTTGTTCACCGGCGTCGCAGCCAGCATCAACAAGCACAATTTCGCCGAATTGGTCAGCCGCGAGTACCTCGATTTCCTGGTCGACCAGGGGGTACATTATCTGTGGTACTACATCTACCGTCCCTGCGGCAAGGACCCGGAAGTACAGTCCGCCCTGGATGAGGACGACATCTACCGTCTCCGCCAATTTCTGGTCGAGCAGCGGGTCTCCGCCCGGATTCTCCTGATTGACGCCTACTGGGATGCGCAGGGTCAGGCTCTCTGCCCCGGCACCACCGGCATCTCGCATCACATCGCCCCCAACGGCGCCCTGGAGTTCTGCCCGGTAGTGCAGTTCTGCGGCGGCCGGCTCAATGCCGATGCCTCGAATCTGGAAGCACTGCTCCAGGAGAACCGCTACCTGACAGACATGCGCTCATTCACCGCCCGGCTGGGGCGCAGCTGCGTACTGCTCGAATCTCCCCGGGAACTGGCGGAGTTCCTGCGTGCCGAACAGGCGGAAGATTCTTCCGGACGCGACGCCTGGGCCGAGCTGGCCGGGCGCCAGCCACTGCCCAGCCACGGGTCCGGGCAGCGCCCGCTGCCCGAGAAATCACTCTGCTACCGGCTGGCCAAAAGATTCTACTTCTTCGGTTTTGGAGCATACGGATAGTGACTGCGAACGCCAACCATCATGCCCTGCCCCCGGAATTCCCGCAGCGCGCGGGGGTCCTCTCTGCGGCCCGTGCCTGGGTGCAGGAGCACGGTCTGCTGCCGCCTCTGACCCTGTCGGGGTTGCAGGCCCAGGCGGCGGCCTGCGCCCGGGCGGCAGGTTATCCGCCCGAGTGGCAGAATTTCACTGCGATCATGCTCAGCAACGCCTTGTGGGAACCGTACATCCGCCATATCCCGCGCAGTGCCCGACTGCTGCTGCTGCCCTTCTGCCTGCGTGACCAGGAGCACTGCCAGGCGCATTATGATGAACTGGGCCTGCTTTGCACCCAATGCGGCCATTGCCGGATTGCGGAATTCAGCGCCCTGGCCGAGCAGGCCGGCATCAATGTGCTGGTCGCCGAGTCGTCCGCCAGCGTCGCACAATGGATTGAGAGCAGTGAAATACAGGCGGTGATTGGAGTCTCTTGCCTGACCTCGCTGGAAAAAGCCTTCCCCGCCATGAACGCCAGCGCCGTGCCCGGACTGGCCATACCGCTGCTCGCGGACGGCTGCCGCAACAGCACCTTCGACCTCGAATTCCTGCTCCAGGCACTGGCCCTGGAAGAGGAAGCGCCGCTGTACGCGCCTTGGGCCGCCACGGTCAACCAGAGCATCGCGCAGCTGTTCACCCCCGCCGGAGTGCAGAAATACCTCCAGAGCAGCACTGCGCACCTGCGGGCCTTCCCTTTCGAAGTGGAGCAGGCGCTGTGCAGCAACGGCAAACACTACCGGCCCTACATCACCGGCGGGATTTACTGCGCCCTGACCAACAGCAGCAGCTTGCCGGAATTCCTGATACCGATCATCTTGTCGGTGGAATGCTTCCACAAAGCCTCCCTGATCCACGATGACATCGAGGACAACGATGACACCCGCTACGGCCAGGCCGCACTGCACCGCCGCCTCGGCATCCCTGTAGCCCTCAATATCGGCGACTTCCTGATCGGCGAGGGGTACCGCCTGCTCGGGCACGAGTGCATCCCCGCAGGCATCCGGGCGGAACTGCTGGCCCAGGCCGCCCAGGCCCATTGCGAGCTGTCGCTGGGGCAGGCGCAGGAATTCGAGGCCCTGCAGAAGCATCTGACCTTGGAGCAATGCCTGGAGACGTATCGCCTGAAAACCGCACCCGCATTCCGGGTCGCGCTGTACCTGGGCGCAATCGCGGCCGGGAAGTTTGCCGCTTACTGCAGCCAGCTGCAGCTCTATGCCGACTCGCTGGGCATTGCCTATCAGCTTGGTGATGACCTCGAGGACGAGGAGCCGAACCCCGCCTCGGCAGTCGACTGCATCATGCTCGAGCGCGGCCTCGCCCGCAGTGCAGCGGTGGCGGAGATTTCCCGACTCTACGCCCAGTACCGCGACAATACCTTCGCCCTGCTGGAAAAAGTAACGGAACCGGTATTGAAGAATTTTCTGTACCGCGTCACCGGGAGGGTGCTTAAAGATGTCTGAAGACTCTTTCGCCAGTGCATTTTACTGTACCTGCGCCGACGGTTACGCCAGGATGTCGCGGGAAGCGCAGGCGGTGCTGGCAGACAGCGTGGCGCAGTCCCAGACCACCGGCGGGCTGTTCGCGAATATCGCCGGCCAGCCGGACCTGTACTATTCCTTCTTCGGACTGCTGCTGGCAGCAGTCAGCGGCGCCAAAATCAACCTGCGCGCCTGCCTCAACGCCTTGACCGCCATAGATTTCCCCACCCTGCCCCTAGTCCAGGCCGCAGCCTACCTGCGCGCCCTGGGGCTGCTCCGCCTGCTGCGGCGAGTGCCCCTGTCGCGCCGCAGCCAGGCGGTGCAGACCATGGCCTTGCCAGGGAAGCGCCTGCTGCCCTCCCTGCAGCAGCGGCCGGCTCAGGATTTTCCCCAGCACGACCCCGGCAGTCCGTATTCGCTTTTTCTTCTGCAGACGCTGCGTCGCGACTGCGGTCTGCCGGCGCTGCCGGTCTCGCTGTCCGCCTACCGCCTGCCCGGCGGCCTGTACAGCAATTTTCGCCCCGCCACGGCCTACAGCGTCAATGCCACGGCAGCGGCACTGTGGGTCCTGCCCGCGGAACTGCGGGGAGAAACCGCGGCGGCACTGCAGTCCCGGCAGCGTCAGGACGGGTCCTTCGCGGCCGCGGAGGGGGTGCCCGAGGGCGATTTGCTCTCCACCGCGACGGCCGGTTTTTCCCTCCGGCGCTGTGCATTGCCCCTGCACTACCCGCTGGCCGATTTCCTGCGGGGTTGTTTTCGTGATGACGCGCTGTTTGCCGCCACCCCCGGCAGCCCGTCCAGCGATCTCGAATATACTGCCTACGGTTTGCTGGCTATGGGAGGACTGCCATGACTGCCCATGACTGCCGGGAATTTCTGCTGCAGCAGCGCAACAGCGAAGGATTTTTTGTCAGCGGGTTATCGGATTCGGCGGTATCCACGGCCACCGCTTGCCTGGCGCTGGAGCTCGCCGATGCGCGGAAATACTCCCCGGCGATCCGGCGCGCCCGGGCATGGCTGCTGGCCCATCGTGATGAGCAGGCCCTGTACGGCGATTCGCCGGAATCGCCCGCCAATCTAACCGCGACCTTCCTGGCTTATGCCGCCCTGGCACGGGACCCGGAAAGCGCACCCCAGACCGGTCCGACCCGGGCCTGGCTGGAGCAGCAGTTCCACGACTTCAGCTTCCCGGCCGTCAAGAAGGCATTCCTGGAAAAATATGGGCGGGACCTGACCTTCTCGGTTCCGATCCTGGCCCTGGCCACCGCGGCGGGGGTCTTCCCGGATGCCAGGGCCGCCTGGCGGGACATGCCGTACTTCCCCTTCGAGGCAGCCTGCCTCCCAGAGGCGCTGTTCCGGCATTTGCGCCTGCCGGTGGTCAGCTATGCGCTGCCGGCGCTGATCTGCGTAGGCCTGGCTCAGCAGGCGCAGATGCGCCGCGGGCCGCTCCGTTTCCTGCGCTCACTGTTCCAGGACCGGGCTCTGCGGGTGCTCAGCGCCAAGCAGCCGGAGAGCGGCGGCTTTCTCGAAGCCGCGCCCCTGACCGCTTTCTGTGCCATCTGCCTCTGCTCGGCCGGACTGCACGACCATCCGGTCACCCAGAAAGCCTTGACCTTTTTACTGCAGAGCCAGCGGGATAACGGCGCCTGGCCGATAGACAGCGATTTGAACCAATGGGTCACCTCCCTGGCCCTGGCCAGCATCGGCCGGACCTTGAGCGCGGAAGAGAAATTCTCCTGCCGCAATCTGCTCAAAGAACAGCAGTGCAAAGAGGTCCATCCCTTCACCCGTGCTGCGCCCGGCGGCTGGTGCTGGACGAACCGCTCCGGCGGCGTCCCCGATGCGGATGACACCGCCGCGGCCTTGATTGCCCTGCACACCCTGGGCGAACGCAGCAGCGACAGCGTACGCCAGGGCCTGAGCTGGCTGCTGGACCTGCAGAACCGCGACGGCGGCCTGCCGACCTTCTGCCGCGGCTGGGGGAAATTCCCCTTCGACCGCAGCGCCGCGGACCTCTCCGCCCACGCCTATAAAGCCTTCTCACTCTACGAGCCCATGCTGCCGGCGCCGATGCAGCAGCGCATCGCGGCGGCCAAGCGCAAGATTCTCACCTTCCTGGAGCAGAATCAGCAACCGGACGGCTCGTTTCTGCCGCTGTGGTTCGGCGACCAGACCGCGCCCGGGGGCCTGGCTCCGGTCTATGGCACGGCCCTGGTCCTGGAGCATCTGGCCGGTTCCGAAGCGTCCTTCCTGGCTGCGGCAGTACGCTATCTGCTGCTGCATCAGCATGCCAGCGGCGGCTGGGGCAATCCGGCCGAAAACGGCCGGGACTATGTTTTTTTCACTGCCCGCTGCATCCGGGCCCTGCAGCCATACCACGAAGCCAACGCCGCGGTTATCCGGGCTCAGGCCTACCTGCAGCCGTTCCGCGACCATCCCGAGGCCATCCCCCCCGAGCCAGTCGGGCTATACTTCGCCCAGCTCTGGTACAGCGAAAAACTCTACCCCGCCATTTTCCTGGCCAGCGAGGAGAGTAAAACATGAAGAAAGCACTGCTGCTGGGCAAAACCATCTTTGTGCTGCTGGCGCTGTTCTTTCTCCAGAGCTACCTGAACTACACCAGCAGCAAGGAAGTGCTGCCGGCCACTCCCGCGCGAGATCACTCGGAACAACGCCAGGTCCAGGCCGTGCAGACCCGCATCGGCAGCGATTTCACCCGCCTCCAGGAGGACGACACCCTGACCGCATTCAGCGGCCTCTGGCCGGGTTTCCGCGGGCCGCAGCGCGACAATATCGTGACCGACAGCGTGCCCCTGCAGAAAACCTGGGGTGCGGACGGCCCCAGGGTGCTCTGGCGGACCGGGTTGGGGGAAGGATACGCGGGGGCGATCATCGTGCATGAACGGGCCTATCTGCTGGATTATCTGGAAGCGGAAAACGCCGATGCGTTGCGCTGCTTTGCACTGCTCAGCGGCGAGGAATTATGGCGCCGGTACTACCATAACCCGATCCGCCGCAACCACGGCAAATCCCGCACGGTGCCCGCCTGCGCCAATAATGTCGTGGTCTCCTTAGGGCCCGCCGCCCATGTGATGGCAGTCGAGGCCAGCAGCGGCGAGCTGCTCTGGACCCGCGACCTGGTCCGCGATTACGGCGCGGAGGTCCCGCAGTGGTACGCCGGACAGTGCCCGCTCATCGACGGGGACCGGGTCATCCTGGGCATCGGCGGCACCGCCGTGCTGCTGGCCGCGCTGGACCTGCGCTCCGGGGAAACCCTCTGGGAGCTCCCGAACCAGCATGGCATCAAGATGTCGCACGCATCCGTGCTGCTGGCCGAGTTCCAGGGCGTAAAGCAGTACATCTACGCCGGCATTGGCGGCATCAGCGCCTGTGACGACTCCGGGCAGCTGTTGTGGCAGAACCAGGACTGGAAGCCGCCGGTCTGGGCCCCCACACCGGTGCCGCTGGACCAGCAGCGGCTGTTCCTGACCGCCGGCTACGGCGCCGGCTCAGCCATCCTGCATCTCAGCTTCCGGGAGGGCAAATTCAGCGCCGAGCTGGGCGAGTCCTGGAAGCCGAACCGCGGTCCGGCCTCCGAACAGCAGACGCCGCTGCTGCTGGATGGTGCGCTGATCACCATCCAGCCCAAGGATGCGGGCGCCAGGCGCTGCGAGCTGGTCGCCAGCGCGATTTCGGCGCTGCCCGCGATAGCTGCCGGCAGCGGCCGGGATCACCGTTTTGGCCTGGGGCCGTACTTGTATGCCGACGGCGCGCTGTGGATTTTGGATGATGAGGGCGTGCTGCACGTGTACTCGTTTGCGGACTGGCGCTTCACCGAACTGTCCCGCTGCAAGGTGCTGCCCGGGGTGGACTCCTGGGGACCGATCGCCCTGGCCGACGGCATCATGCTAGTGCGGGATTCAACCTCGATGGTCTGTCTGGACTTACGCAAGGAACCCTGATTATGCGCTTCAACCGACACGAAATCCTGCTGCTGCTTATCGGTCTCCTGGCTTTGCTCGGACTGGCCAAACTGCTGCTGCCGCAGCTGTCCTGGAACGCCCCCCCGGCCGCACCGGCCGCGCCGCAGCTCAGCCCCGCACAGCTGCCCCAGACCGACTTGACCCTGAACGGACTGCGCTTCGAAATCGACCGACAGGGCAAAACCGTGCGGGCGGTCGATGTGAACCAGAACCGCGTAGTCTGGGAATCACGCGGCGAGGACCGCTTCATCGTGCCGGGAGCGGCTTTCCCGCTTGACCTCTCCCCGGAGGGGGAACTCTGGGTGGCCAACGTCGGGCGCAAGCGCCTGGAGCGGCTCGACCCGCAGACCGGGCGCTTCCTCGCCTTCTGGGAGCCCGCGGCGAAGTTTGCCGGCTGCTGCAACCCGGTCCGTTTCGCGGCCTTGTCCGGCGGGCGCTTTGTCACGATGGAGAAAGGCAGCCGGCGGGCCTGCATCTACCTGCCTTCCGGCGAGCTGGAGCGCGTGCTCAGCGACTCGCTGTCCGCCTCGGAACACGATTACCATCTGTACCATACTGCTGATACCGTGCATCTGTATGACCTGCACTCCAACCAACATTGGGAGGTGCCATATCATGACTCGCCGTGAATTCCTCAAAACCCTGTCCCGCCTGACTCTCGCCGGCGGACTGGCCTGGTGGACCGCCCGGCTGGCCGGCGGCAGCCGCGGAGCATCCCGCCCGGCGGATGCCTGCCACGCCAACGGCGTCTGCCGGCAGTGCCCGGACGCCAACCGCTGCGGCCACCCGACCGCCATTTCGTTTCGGGAGGCCGGAAAATGAACCGCCGCAATTTTCTCCAGAGCATCTTCGCCGTGCTGCTGGCCGCGCCGTTCGCGCTGCTGTTCCGGCGGACTAAATCCGCGCTGCCGGGGACCTTATGGCAGATTGACCCGAGCAAGTGCATCCAGTGCGGCCAATGCGCGCGAGCCTGCATCCTGCGTCCCTCGGCAGTGAAGTGCGTGCACCAGTACGCCGCCTGCGGCTACTGTTTGTTCTGCAGCGGCTACTATCACGACCAGCGGCACAAGTTCGACACCGCGGCCGAGAACCTGCGCTGCCCGGTCGACGCCATTGAGCGCACCTACATCGAAGACCCGTATTTTGAATACAAGATCAACGAAGACAAATGCATCGCCTGCGGCAAATGCGTGAAAGGCTGTGCTGAATTCGGCAACGGCTCGCTGTTCCTGCAGGTCCGGCACAACTTGTGCAAGAACTGCAACCAATGCCATATCGCGGCGGTCTGTCCTGCGGGGGCCTTCGTCCGGGTGCCGGCCAGCCGGCCCTATATCTTCAAACATGCAGGGGAGGCCAAATGACCACCTTTTTTCTTGCCCAGGCGCGCTTCCCGGCACCGGAATTTGAGACCTACCGCCTGCCCGAGCTGGTGATGGAGGAAGCGGTCTTCGACAGCAGCCTGCTGCGGGCCGGCCTGCTGCTGCTGTTCCTGTTCGGCAGCGGCTACTGCTTCTACCGCCGGCGTTCCCGCAAAGCATTGCTGCTGCTGCACCTGCTGGGACTGGCCGTCTTCGGCTTCCTCTTGCATGCCTGCCCCTGCCCGGTGGGAATAGTGCAGAATATCGCTGAGGCAGCCGCCACTGGCGCGCCCCTGCCCCTGGCCTACCTGCTGCTCTTCACCCTGCCACTGCTCTGCGCCCTGTTCTGCGGCCGGCTCTTCTGCGCCGGCGCCTGCCCCCTGGGAGCACTGCAGGAGCTCATGCCCGGCAAAAAATTCCGCCTGCCTCCCGCGCTGGACCGCTTTTTCCGCCTGGGCGCAGTGCTGGTTCTGCTGCTGGTGCTGGTCTGTACGGTAGCAGGGATCGGCTTCCCGCTCTGCCGTCTCGACCCCTATCTGCCCATTTTCCTGCGCTCCTTCAACCATCCTTATCTCTGGCTCACCGTGGTTTTTCTGCTGCTGGGGCTGCTGCTTTCCCGCCCCTTCTGCCGCTATATCTGCCCGTACGGAGTATTGCTGCGGCTGTTCTCGCTGCTGGCCTGGAAGAAGCCTGTGATCACCACCCATGACTGCATCAACTGCCGCCTCTGCCAGCAGAGCTGCCCCAATAACGCCATCATCGCCCCGGAGAGCGCTGCCTCGCCAGCCCAGCGCAAACGGGGGCTGAGACGCCTGGAATTGCTGCTGGCCAGCATCCCGCTCGCCCTGGCCTTGGGAGGATTCCTGGGCTATGCCGCAGCTCCCCTGCTCTACCCCCTGCACCGCGCCATCAGCCTGGAGCAGAAACTGCAGCAGCGCGCAGAACCGGAGCTGGCCGTGGAGGCGTTTGAGAAATCGCAGCAGCCCGTCACCGAGCTGTCTGCCGCTGCCGACCGGGGCCGGAGAGTCATCCGCACCGGCCTGACGCTGTCCGGGCTGCTCTTCGCCGCCTGGGTCCTGGCTGAGCTGCTTGCCCAGGCCAGGCGGAGGCCGGAAGAAGACATCCACTGCATTGACCAAACATTATGCCTCTGCTGCGGGCGCTGTTATCAGGCCTGCCCGCTGGAAAAACCGCGCCCGTCCCAACCAGACCGGAGAACATGAAAGACGACGCCGTCAAGAGCTGCCTGCATTTCGGACAATGGGTGACCCTGGCCTTCCTTCTGGTGCTGGGAGCACTGCTGGCGCATGACGCCTGGCGGCGGACGCAGCCCCTGGATCTGGCTCTACAGCGCCTGGACCAGCTGAAAGCCGGCAATCTGGAGGCCCCCGCCCTGCAGCAGACCGTGCGGGAACTGGACTACGTCTACCGCGCCACATACTTCCAAACCCAGGACCGGCAGGCGTACGGATTCCTGCTCCTGGGCAGCGCTT
This sequence comes from Oligosphaeraceae bacterium, assembly GCA_012515455.1. Taxonomy (GTDB): domain Bacteria; phylum Verrucomicrobiota; class Lentisphaeria; order Oligosphaerales; family Oligosphaeraceae; genus JAAZIZ01. Next base: position 20,334 of record JAAYYJ010000249.1, on the reverse strand, counting down.
TCCTGCTCCTCTGTCTGCTGACCGGAATGGAGCATTTCTTCTGCCGGCCGCGCCTGCACACCCCTGAGGCGCACGCGGCTTCAGCCGAGGACGAGCGCCAGCAACTGCTGCTGCTGGTACTGCTGGCCAGCCTGGTCCTGACCGCGGCCATCCTGATCCTGCAGCACCGGACCGCGGCGCAGAACGCCGACACCGCCGCCGACACCGCCGCACTGGACGGTGCCCCGGATCCGGCCTCAGCCCCTGCCCCGGCACCGGTTCCCGCTGCGGCGCCGATTGACATTCAGGCGGCACTACTGGCCGGCACGGAGCACTGGCCGCAGTTCCGCGGCTCTCTGCTGCCGAATCGTAATCCCCTGCCGGCGCGCTGGCAGTTCCAGCGCAAATGGCAGCAGCGCATACCGCTGGAGGGGTACAGTTCGCCAGTGATCTGGGACGACCGCATCTTTGTCAGCGGCGGGAACAAAAGCGAGCGCGTTCTGTTCTGCTATGCCGCGGAGTCCGGAGAGCTGCTCTGGCGTCTGGCCAGCAGCGCCGCGCCGCTGGTTCCCGAGGTCACCGCCGACACCGGCTACGCCGCACCCACGCCCTGCCTGGACCGCGAGCGCGTCTATGCGGTCTTTGCCACCGGCGAAGTGCTCTGCTGCACCCACACCGGCGAACTGCTCTGGCAGCGCCAGCTGCCGCCCCCCCAGATACTCTACGGCTACGCTTCCTCACCGCTGCTGCTGGGCGACCGGCTCATCCTGCAGTACGACCTCGAGGAGACCCAGACACTCTACGCCCTGGACGTGCACAGCGGCAAATCCCTCTGGGAGACCCGGCGCGAGAGCACGCCCTCCTGGTCCAGCCCCAGCGCCTTCTGCCAGGATGACAAAATCACCATCTTCACCGCCGGCAACAAATTCGCCGAGGCCTTCGCCGCCGATACTGGACAGGCCCTGTGGCGCTTCGATGGCCTGGGCGGAGAGGTCGCCACCAGCGCCGTGGCCGGAGACGGGCAGTTCTTTTTTTCCAATACCGGCGCCATTACCGCCAGCTTTGCCGCCGCGGACGGCCAGATCGGGTTCCGCAATGACAACACCCCCGCCCCGGACGTCGCCTCGCCGCTGCTGCTGGGAGAGGTCTTCCTGCTCTTCGACAGCGGAGGCCTGGCCATCGGCCTGGACCGCCGGACCGGCGAGGAGCTCTTCGAAGCCTCTTTCTCCGATGGCTTCTATGCCTCGCCGGTGGCCGTGGGCGGCAAAATCGTCGCGGTCAACCTGAGCGGCGAGCTGCTGCTGCTGTCCGCCAGCCGGGAGGGGATCATCACCGAGGGCAAATACGACCTGGGGAACAAGGTGGTGGCGGTGCCGGCCTTCCACCGGGGCAACCTCGTCATGCGCACCTTCGATAATGACTTGCTTTATCTGGAGACGCAGAACCAATGATCCACCCGCTGCTGCCAGAACTGATCGAATTGCAGAACCGCGACCGCTATTTGCGCCCGGAGGCCCTGGCCGAATTAAGCCGGAAGCTGTCCCTGAGCCTGAATCATATCCACAGCGTGGCCTCATTTTATCACGCCTTCAGATTCACCCCCTGCGGCAAGCATCAGATCAAGGTCTGCGTCGGTGCGGCCTGCTATGTCAAGGGGGCCGAGGCGGTCTATGCTGCCTTCGCCGACCATCTCGGCCTCAGCGGCGACCAGGATACCTCGGCGGACGGACTCTTCACCCTCAGCAAAGTCGCCTGCCTGGGCTGCTGCATGCTGGCAGTCGCAGTGCAGATCGACCGCCATATCTTTGGACAGGTCAAAACCGGGAATATCTCCCAGGTGATCGAGAGTTTCCTGCAGCTGGCCAGCGAGGATGACACCGCCCCCGGGGCCGGCAGCGGCGGACCCGCCCCGGCCCAAACTGAGGTGCGGCTCTGCTGCTGCTCCTCCTGCCGGGCGGCCGGCAGCGCCCGAATTCTGCAGGCCCTGCAGGAGGAACGCCGGCGGCACAGCTTGGATTTCAGCCTTAAAACAGTGGGCTGCCACGGGCTGTCCTTCCGGGCGCCGCTGCTCACCGTACGCAGCGAGGGGCTGTATTATCACTACGATCAAGTTCAGGAACATACCCTGAAAGGCATCCTGGACCGCCATCTCAGGGCCAGCACCGCGATCCGGCGCCTCAGCTGGCAGGCGCAGCTGGCCCTGCACCGCTGGTACAACCGCAGCTGCGCCTGTCAGCCGGAAGTCAGCAGCTCCCCGGAAATCGGCCAATATGCCCGGCTGGTGACCGCCAACAGCGGCCAGGACCAGCCCGAGGACCTCGCGGAATACCAGCAGCACGGCGGCTTCCGAGCCCTGCAGCGGGCCGCCCAGATGCCGCCCGAGCGGGTGCTGCAGATTCTCGAGGCCGCGCAGCTGCGGGGCCGAGGCGGCGGCGGTTTCCCGACCGGCCAGAAATGGCGCCTGGCCGTGTCCGCCAAGCGCCAGCCCAAGGTCGTGATCTGCAATGCCGATGAGGGCGATCCCGGAGCCTTCATGGACCGGATGCTGCTGGAGTCTTATCCCTGCCGGGTGCTGGAAGGCATCCTGATCGCCGCCTGTGTCCTGCAGGCGAAACATGCCATCATTTACATCCGCGACGAATACACCCAGGCAGTGAGCGTACTGCAGCGCACCATCGACAAACTGCGGCAGACGCCGTTCTACCGCCTGCCCGGCGAGGATTTCCAGCTCCAGCTCTTCAAGGGCGCGGGGGCTTTTGTCTGCGGAGAGGAGACGGCGCTGCTGGAATCCCTGCAGGGGCAGCGCGGCATCCCCCGGCGGCGCCCGCCTTTTCCCGTCAGCGAGGGCCTGAACGGCCTGCCCACCCTGATCAACAACGTCGAGACCTTTGCCTGCGTACCGGTCATCCTGCAGGATGACGGAGAGTTGTTCCGCAGTTACGGCACTGCCAGCAGCAAGGGCACCAAGGCCTTCGCCCTGGCCGGCAAAGTCCGCCAGGGCGGGCTGATTGAAGTGCCCATCGGCATCAGCATCGCTGAAATTGTAGACAAATACGGCGGTGGTGCGGAAGCGGGCCATACGGTCAAAGCGGTGATGATTGGCGGGCCCTCCGGCGGCTGCATCCCGTACCGGAATTTCGCTCTGCCGGTGGATTACGAGACCCTGCAGCAGCATGGCGCCATGATGGGCTCCGGCGGTCTGGTGGTGCTGGATGAACGCGACTGCATGGTCGATCTCTCGCTCTACTTCCTGCGTTTCCTGAAAGATGAATCCTGCGGCAAATGCGTGTTCTGCCGGGAGGGACTGCTGCGACTCTGCGCCTTGCTGGAGGAGCTGACCGGAGCCGGCCGTAAAGCCCCCGAGCTGCTGACCGAGATTGAGACCCTGGCCCGGCACATCAAGCAGGGCTCGCTCTGTGCCCTGGGTCAGACCGCACCCAATATGGTCCTCAGTGCCATGCATGCCTTCCGCTCTGAATTCGAAGCACACTTGCAGGGACACTGCCCGGCCGGAAAATGCCGTGAACTCACGGAATTCCAGGTCGGCGACGACTGCATCGGCTGCAGCAAATGCGCCCAGTCCTGTGCCGTGAAAGCCATCGTCTGCGAGCCCCTCGAAGCCGCCCGCATCGACCAGAGCAAATGCGTGAAATGCGGCGTCTGCCGCTCCATCTGCCCCCGCAGTGCGATACGCAACGTCCTGGCTGGGGCACCCGTGGCCGACGAACACGACCTGCCTTTCCCGGTGTTTCTGCCCCGCACGGTGTCGCCTGCAAGCATCGCCGTGGACGGGCAGGAATACCCGTTCCGGGAGGGCTGGTGCCTGCTGGACTATGCGCAGGAACAGCACTGGGAAGTCCCGACCCTGTGTCATCTCGAGGGCAGGAAAGGCAGTGCGCATTGCCTGGTCTGCGCGGCCTGGGATGCGTCCCTGGGACGCTTTGTGCCCTCCTGCGAAAATCTGGTTCAGCCCGGGCACGTTTATGAACTGCAGGGCGAGCGGGTGCGCGCATTCCGGCGCGAAGCGCTGGCACTGATGCTGCGCCGGCACGATTTCCGCTGCGGCACCTGCGCCGCCAAAGGAGACTGCCGCTTTTTTGACCTTATTCGCGCTTATGGCGCCAAAAAAGGCAAAAAAATGGAGCAGTGCTTCCCGGCCCGGGTCTCGTCCCGGCACCTCTCCTTCGAGGCCGGCAAATGCATCCTCTGCCATCGCTGCACCACTCTGGCGGAGGATTATCTCAGCATGCACCACCGCTCCGAGGCGGCTTGTGTCTCACCGGCCCCGGGGTCGTGGGATGACCTCCCGGCGGATCTCTGCCGGCGTCTGGCCGGGCACTGTCCCTGCGGAGCGCTGCGTTTTATTGAATAGCCCGTCGTCCGCGAGCGGAGCTCTGGCCTCCGCCTTCAGCCTTCAGCCCTGACTGGAATCTGCCATGTCTGCCCGCATCACCATCATTCTCTGCGCTCTGGCCGGCCTCGCCTGCCTGGGGCTGTTTTTCCAGCGCCGGGGCCAGCCGGAGGTGAGGAATTCTGCCCCGCCGCCCCCCCCGCCGGCACGCACCGCGCCGCTGCTGCTGGATACTGCACCCTTAGGGGAATTAAGCCTCAGCGCGGGTGGTCTTCTGGCCGGGAACAGCCGCGGGGAAGTGCTGTTTTTCCCTGCCGGTGCCGGGGCGGCAGCGCCGGTGGTCAGGAAACTAAGCGACAGCGCCATAACTGCGCCGGTCCTCGAGCAGCATGGGGTCTATTATGTCGGCGACGAGAGCGGTGTCTTCCGGGCCTGCAGCACTGCCGGCCAGGTCCTGTGGTCTTATGCCACCGGCAGCCGGATCACCGGCGGAGCGCTCTACAGCCGCGGCACGGTCTTCGTCGGCTCCTACGACCAGGTGCTGTACGCCTTCGAGGCCGCTTCCGGTAAGCTGCAATTCAAATATGAGTGTGGTGACAGCATCAACGGCACGCCGGCGCTGTCCGAAACGCAGCAGGCCCTCTATCTGAACAGCTGCGACGGCATTTTTCGCAAGATCGCCCTGCCCTCCGGCGAACTGTCGGCCAGCCTTGATTTATCCTCGCCGCTGCCGGCCAGCCCGCTGCTGGCAGGGGAAATACTGTATGTGCTCACCCATCAGGGCGAGCTGCTGGCCTTGCAGGCCGCCGACCTGAGCGTGATTTACCGCGTGCAGACCCCCGACACCTACCTCTCTTCACCGTATGCCGCTGGCGAATTCCTCTTCCTGACCACAGCCGACGGCGCCATCCAGGTCCACTCCCGGGACAGCGGCGAGCGCCTGGGCGCGCTTGAGACCAGCGAGGAAATGACCCCGCTGCAAGCCGCCCGTGACGGCCGCTGTTTCGCCCTCTCGATCCGGGGGAAAGTGTTCGCCTACCGCCGCCAGGACAATGCCTGGCAGCGGGAGCTGCTGGCCGATCTCAAGAGCGATTTCCGGCAAAGCTGCCGCCTGGCCGGCGACATACTCTATGCCGCTGACAGCAGCGGCGGACTTTTTTACTGCAGGATTGCAAAATGATGCTGGCACTGAATAATATCGGCAAAAAATTCCTCTGCGCCGGTGAGGAGGTCGTTCTATTCGACCATTTCTCCCTGACCTTGCGGTCCGGGGAAGCGAAGGTCCTGCTCGGTCCCTCCGGCAGTGGCAAGACCACCCTGCTGCGCATCATCGCCGGACTGGAGCGGCCTGATGCCGGGGAGGTGCTCTTCGATGGCCAGGCCCGCTTTCAGGGCGACCAGCAGCAGCAGCAGGAATTCCGTCACCGCCAGATCGGTCTCTCCGACCAGTTCGCGCGCCTGCTGCCGCAGCTCACCGCGCTGGAGAACGTACTGCTGCCGGCCTTGGGCCTGAAGCAGGATTGCCGCCCCCGGGGGCGGGCGCTGCTGCAGCAGTTCGGGCTGGCGAATCGGGCGGATTTCTTCCCGCAGCAGCTCTCCGGAGGCGAACGCCAGCGGGTGGCACTGGCCCGGGCCATGCTGCTGCAGCCACCGCTGCTCCTGCTGGATGAGCCCACTGCCGCCCTGGATGCAGGGCGCAGCCGCTCGCTGCTGGCCCTGATCCAGTCCTTGAACCGGCAGCAGCAGGTCTCGGTGCTGCTGGCCAGTCATGACCCGACAGTGCTGGAGTTCTTCCCGGACACCGTCACCTTGCAGCAGGAGAGCGACCGGAAATGAATTTCTGCCGTTTATTCCTGCGGGACCTGCGTCACTACGCCTGGCATTTCGCGGCTCTGAGCGCCAGCGCGGGGCTGGTCTGCGCGATTTTAACCAGCGCGCTACTGATCGGCAGCAGCGTGCGCGGGACCCTGCAGGAGAACCTGGAGCAGAACACCAGCTTTGTCAAAACCCTGCTGCGCTTCCCGGTGCCGATCCAGACTGCGCTGCCGGAGGGCCTGCTGCATACTGCCGGCGTAGTCGCCGACAGCAGCAAAGCCGATCTCTATGCCTTCCCCGGCGACCAGAGCATCCAGGGGCGCGAAGCCTACAGCAGCCCGGCCCTGGCCGAAATGCTGGGCCTGCAACCCGGCGACCTGCTGACGGTACGGGTGCAGAACAGCGCCGACATCAACAGCGAGAGCCTGGCCGGACGACCGCCGCAGCTCAAGCAGTTGCAGTTCGTCTACCGCGGTCGGTGGCCCGACCCGCGGGCGGAGGTTAATTTTACCAGCCCGCAGGTGCGCGCCTGCAATCTGTTTGTCAATCATGCCTTCCTGGCCCGCGCACTAGGTTTGCCTGAGGGCTCCATCAACCAGGTCTGGTCGCAGGCTGAAGCCAGCCAGGTGCGGCTGCCCGATGCCGCCCTGTGGGAGATGTCACAGCTGTATTTCGCGACCTGGGAGGGCCGCCCGGTCTTGAAATCGCGGGCCTTCTTCCTGCCGGAGGGAATACAGTCCGCCTGCCCCCAGGCTGATCCGGGACTCAGCCTGTTCGTCGAATCATTCCGCGCCGGCGGCAGCAGCAAGGATTATTTTTTTGCCGCCGCTTTTGCCGGCGACATCTTCCCGGTGCCTGAGGATCACGCGGTCGTGGGTGGCTCCGCTGCGATTGCCCCGGGCAGCAGCGGGGTGCTGACCAGCTTCCGCCTCGAGGGACTGCGCACCGTCACTCGCCAGACCCATCTCTTCCCCCAGGTCTCCAGCGCCGATGACCGGAAGATCAGCGCCGCTCTGACCCCGGAAATCCCCGGCCTGACCGACGCCCGGGACTGCTCCCGCTGGGATGCGAGTCTGCCTATCGACATGGGCAAAATCAGCCCCGCCCGGCGGCAGTACTGGGAGACCTACCGCAGCAAACCCGAGCTGTATCTGAATTACGAACAGGCCCAGCGCCTGCTGGCGCCGGGAAAATGCACCACCCTGATTTTTCCCCCCGGCGCAGACACTGAAATTATCCGTTCCGGGGTCCTGGACTGGCTGCGGCAAGAGAGACAGCTCTTCCAGAGTCAGGCGGTCAGTGACATCCTGCAGCAGAATATCGCCGCAGGGGTGCACTTCGCGCCGCTGTTCCTGGGCTTGAGCCTGGTCATCATCATTGCCGCTCTGTTGGTCCTGGCCATGCTCCTGAAACTGCACCTGCTCACCAGAAGCCCGGAATTCGCGCTCCTGGGACAATTCACCGCCTGCCGGGCCGCCCTGCGCTGGTTCCATCTGGGAGAGCTGTTCGCGGTCATCCTGCCCGGGCTGGGTGCCGGCCTGCTGCTGGGGACGGCAATCTGCCGCCTGCAGCTGCGGCTGCTCGAAGGGCTCTGGAATGAAATCATCAGCCTGCAGAGTCTGAGCTTCCACGCCCGCCCCGCCGATTTCCTCCTGGCTCTGGCGGCGTCCGGCGGCGCCGCCGTCCTGGTCCTGGTGATCAGCCTGCGGCAACCTGCGTCTGCACCGCGCTACTACCTGGGGGGCTCGCGCCTCTGCCGTAGCGCCGCCGCCTTGGGCTTGCTGTCTTTTCTGCGCCGTTTCAGGGAATACCGATACTGCCTGATATTGCTGCTGCTGGGTTTTCTCTGCACCCTGGGGGTCGGCGCATTCGGCATCAAACTGCGCGGCGAGGATGCATTCTCGCATCAGTATGTCGCGGAGACAGTCTTGCCGGTGGTGCCGGCCCACGACCGGCCCCTGCCCGAGGGCGTGCTGCCGGTGAGGGTATACCAGGCTGACAGCGGTGACTGCAGCAACCTGCTGCTGGCCCGCACCCCCACCGCCTACGGCTGCGATCTCGCCAGACTGACCGGCGTGCAGGATTTCCTGCCGCCTTTCGCTGCCGCCGCGGATGCCGGCTCGCTGAAGTGGATAATGAAGAAGAAGGTCGGCGACCGCATCGCCTACCCGCAGGGCGAAGTCACCGTGCACCGGACCATGCAGGCGTCGGTCTTCCAAGCCGGAATACTGCTGGACGAAAAGACCTTCAGCGCACTCTTCCCGAATCACCAGGGCGCTAACTTCTTCCTCATCCCCGACCAACCGGCCGCGGCAGCCTGCCGGGAGTATCTCGCCGATTATGGCGTCACCCTGCAGAGCACTGCCGCATTTATGGCCCGGGCTGAGAACGTGCAGAACCGCTACCTGGCAATCTTCCTGCAACTCGGCCTGCTCGGCTTCATTTTGGGCCTCGGCTCGCTGCTGCTGCTGCTGCTGCGCAATCTGCTGGCCCGCCGGGACGAAATCGTCTTCCTGCAGGAGACCGGCTGCAGCCGGGCGTCGCTGTTCTGGCTGTTTTGCAGTGAGAATCTCGGTTTATATCTGGGCAGCGCCCTGAGTTCTTTGCTGCTACTGCTCCTGGTGGCACTTTTCGCCCGGTTGCATCTGCCCACCCTGCTGCTGGCCTGGGTGCTGCTGTGTGCCCTCGGCTGCACCCTGATTGCCTTCTGCTACTGGTGCTTCTTCCGGCGCCACCGCCTGGCGCGGAATGGGTCAGGGCAGTAATTTCTGCAGCCGTTCCGCGATGGTCTGCATGAACTCCTGGGAATCGACTGCCCGGGCCGGCTGTCCCGGTTCCACCAAAGCGACCAGGTCCTTGGTCATAATTCCGGCGCTGATGGTTTGCAGGGAGGCCTTCTCCAGGGCTTTGGCAAAGGCCTGCAATTCCGGCAGATGGTCGAGTTCGCCGCGTTTATTCAGCGCTCCCGACCAGGCGAAGATGGTGGCGATGGGGTTAGTGGAGGTTTTTTCGCCCTTCAGGTACTTGTAGTAGTGCCTGGTAACCGTCCCGTGGGCGGCCTCGTATTCGGTCGTGCCGTCCGGCGCCACCAGCACTGAGGTCATCATCGCCAGGGAACCGAAAGCGGTCGAGACCATATCTGACATCACGTCGCCGTCGTAGTTTTTGCAGGCCCAGATATAGCCACCCTCGGAGCGAATCACCCTGGCCACTGCGTCATCGATCAAGGTATAGAAGTAGGTGATGCCCAGCTTGGCAAACTGCTCCCGGTAATTCTGGTATTCCTGTTCGAAGACCATCCGGAACTCGCCATCGTAGATTTTGGCGATGGTGTCCTTGGTGCTGAACCACAGGTCCTGCCGGGTATCCACGGCATACTGGAAGCAGGATTTGGCGAAGGAGCGGATGCTCGCTTCGGTATTGTGGGCGCCCTGCCAGATTGCCGGACCGTTGACCTTCTGGACCAGCAGGGTCTGTTTTTTCCCGCTGGCGCCGGTGAAGGTCAGATGGCATTCACCCGGTTCATCGGTGCGCAAGTCGACGCTCTTGTAGACATCGCCATAAGCATGCCGGGCGATGGTGATGGGCTTAACCCAGTTCTTGACCACCGGCCGGATCGAGGGGACAGTGATCGGGGCCCGGAATACCGTCCCGTCGAGGATGGAGCGGATGGTGCCGTTGGGGCTCTTCCACATCTCGGTCAGTTGGGGATATTCCTCCATCCGCTGACGATTCGGGGTGATGGTCGCGCACTTCACCGCCACGCCGTATTTGCGCGTGGCCAGGGCGCTGTCAATGGTGACCTGATCCGCGCTGGCATTGCGGCTCAGCAGGCCCAGATCGTAGTACTCGGTATGCAAATCCACAAAGGGCAGAATCAGGATATCCTTGATCATCTGCCACAAAATGCGGGTCATCTCGTCGCCATCCATCTCCACCAGGGGAGTCGTCATGCGAATCTTGCTCATATTCTCTTGTGCTCCTTATGCTGAACTGACACTCCTCCAGGCCGGCACCAGCAGTGCGGCGGCGAGAAAGCCCCGCCTCTGCTGCCGCAGCGACGAGGGAAAGCTAGTAATATAACATCCCGTTCCGGCGCCGGCAACTGACTGCCGCGCAAACACGCCTGCCGCAGCCTCAACCGGGTAATGCTTCCGGTTGGCTGAAAAACTCCTGTTTTGCTGGCAGTGCGGTCTTGCCGGGTTATATTTTAGAACTGCCGCGGGTACCATCCCGGGCTAAATATCGCGCCTGTGGTTATGCAGGCTGAAACATTTTACTATCCTGCCGTTAATATGCCCACTGCTGCCATTGCCACATTCGGCTGCCGCTTGAACCAGGCCGACACCGCTTTGCTCGCTGACGAACTGCGCCAGGGCGGTTTCACGATCGTGCCCTGGGGCAGCCCCGCCGATCTGCAGATCATCAATTCCTGCTCGGTGACCGGTACGGCGAGTCAGAAAAGCCGCCAGGCGGTCCATCAGGCCCGCAAGATTTCGCCACAGTCCTTCATCATTATCGCCGGCTGTGATGCCTCGGCCGAAGCGGCGCTCTGGGCGGCGGACTGCGATGTCGACCTGGTGCTGCCCAATCCCAAACCGGCCGCGCTGCTGCCGCTGCTGCCGGCGGAGCTGCGCCATTCGGCCGCGGTGCAGAGCAAGCTGGTTCCCGCAGTGCCCCTCAGGGAAGACTTCCGCCATCCCGGCACGGGGTATTTCTTTGACCGCACCCGGGCCAACCTGAAAATTCAGGAAGGCTGTGATTTTTACTGCAGTTACTGCCTGGTGCCCTCGACCCGGGGCCGGGCCTATTCCCGCAACCTCGATGATATCCTGCGTGAGGCCGAGGCGCTGCTGAGCCGCGGGCACCGGGAGCTGGTGCTGACCGGAGTGAACATCGCCACCTACCGCAACTCCGGCCTGGACCTGGCCGGCCTGCTGCTGCGCCTGCTGGATGTCGACCCGTCCTTCCGCATCCGCTTGGGCTCGACCGAGCCCGGCCCGGTTCTGGAACGGGTGGTCGAGGTCATGGCCGAGCAGCCTCGCCTCTGCCGTTTCCTGCATCTGCCCGTACAGTACGGCGAGAGCAGCATCCTGCAGCGCATGCGCCGGCATTATAGCGCGGCGGAGTACGCGCAGTCGGTCATCCGGGCGTGGGAAAAAGTCCCCCTGCTCTGCCTGGGCACGGATGTCATTGTCGGCTTCCCCGGCGAGACCGAGCAGACTTTTGCCGAATGCCTGCAGTTCCTCACTGAACTGCCCTTCGGGCTCATGCATGTGTTCCCCTACTCACCCCGGGCCGGGACACCGGCCGCGACCTTCCCCGACCAGGTTCCCGCCGGCTTGGCCGAGCGCCGCGCCGCCAGGCTGCTGCGCCTGGCTGAGGAAAAATGCCAGCAGTTTGCCGACCGGCAGATCGGACAGCGGCTGCCGGTTTTATTGGAGAAGGACTCGCCCCATGCCGAGGGCTGGACGGACAATTATCTGAAGGTGCGTCTGCCGCAGCATCCCGGCCTGCGCGCGAACACCCTGATTACGGCCGAGATTGTCCGCCGCCTGAACCACCGTGCCGTCCTGGGCACCGCACCGCAGCCCTGCCACTTCACGCCAGCGGCGCCCCCGGAGACCCCTGACGGCAACCATTAGCACTTGCCGGTTTTTTGCTCTGTGCGACCTCCCTCCGCCGGGGCAGTATCGGGCTGCCCCCGGCGCCGGACGACCCTCTTCCCGGAAGGAACATTGATGCCAACCCAATTCAGCAAGATCATCCTGGGCACGGTCCAGTTCGGCCTGCCCTACGGTATTGCCAACACCCTGGGGCAGCCCTCTTTCAAGACTGTCAAAGAGATTCTGGCCCTCGCCTATGACCACGGCATCGACACCTTGGACACTGCGGCCAGCTACGGCGAGAGTGAAATCGTGCTGGGGCAGGCCCTGCACGAGCTCAAACTGCACGGCAAGATGCATCTGATCAGCAAGGTCCCGCCCCTGCCCCCAGATGCCTCCCCGGCGGAATTTGCCGCCACCAGCCTGGCCCAGTCCCTGCGCAATCTGCGCTGCGAGGCCCTGGACGGGCTGCTCTTTCACCGCGAAGACGACTTGCCCCACCTGCCGGTCCTGCAGCAGCTGCAGGACCGCGGACTGACCCGGGGCATCGGCGTCTCCCTGGACAGCAGCAAGTACGTGTCGCAGGCCGGGACGCTGCCGCTGCTCCAGGTCCCCTGCAATGTCCTGGACCACCGTTTTGACGCGCTGATTGCGGGCCATCCCGGGCAGCTGTTCTTGCGCAGCGTCTATCTGCAGGGGCTGCTGCTGCTGCCGGAAGAGCAGATTCACTCCGAGCTGGCGGCCATCATCCCCTGGCGGCGGCGGCTGGCGGAGCTGGGCTTGCCCATGAAGGAGCTCTGCTTCCGGTACTTGCTCTCACTGCCGGGCCGGGTCTCCATCCTGACCGGAGTCGATTCAGTCGCGCAGCTGCAGGAGAATATCCGCCTGGCCAGCCTGGGGCCACTGCCGGCGGAGTTGCTGGCGGCAGTGCGAAACGCGGTGCCCCTGCTGCCGGAGCAGCTGATCCGGCCCTGTCTGTGGCCGGCAAGGAAGAAAAAGGAATAACTTATGCAACGTTATGAAATCGTGCTGCCCAGCGTCAACACCCGGAATTATCCCAAGCCCATCACGACCCTGGTGATTGCACCGGAAGTCATCCGGGCGTCCACCGGGGTGATGCTCTTCTCGCACGGTTGGGGCTGGAGCCGCCTGCGCTACCTGGATTTCATGTCCGCGGTTGCGGAGCAGCATGATCTGCTCTGTCTGGCCAGCGAATATCGCCAGAGCGGCCTGGACTTCGATCCGGTGACCGGGGTTGGCTACGATGTCCCCTATGACGGGAGCTTCCTGCAAGTGTTCGATGTGCTGAACAGCCTGCGCCAGATTCTGCCCATGTACCCGCAGCTGAACCGCCGCCGCATTTTCCATTACGGCGGCAGCCAGGGCGGGCATATCGCGCTGCTGAGCGCCATCTTCGCACCGAACACTTTCACCGCAGTATATTCTTCCAGCGGCATGACCAGCCTGGATCAGCCTAAAATCGACCTCTGCGGACGCTGCTTCAGCCCGGCAGAACTGTCTGCCCGGGATGTCTGCGCACATGCGGCGATGATTCAATGCCCGCTCTTCCTGGAACACGGCACCGCAGATGAAAATGTCAACTGCGAACAGCACGCCGGCCGCCTGGAGAAACGCCTGCAGAACCTATACAAGACTTATACTCTCAAATATTATGCCGGGGGCGGGCACAGCCTGGCGCCGGCAATCAGCAAAAAAGAGGCTTTCCTGGCCATGCTGCCCGCACTGCTGGCAACCCCGGACCGCGCCGGCCCGGATGATTTTCAGTCCGGCAGTCAGGTGCTTCTGCCCTGTGGGGAGAGCAGCCTGCAGATTGACTGGAGCAAGGCCCCGGGCTCGACCGAACTGTTCAGCTGGGTCTGTCCTCCTGGCGCAGATAAGACAGCGCTCTAATGCCGAAGCGTTTCTGGCGCAGCAGGTGCCACGCTGAGCGCGGGAACAGGGGCAAATCCTCACCGAACTGATGCTCCAGGACTAGCAGGCAATCCGGGCCGGCCCAGGCGGCGAATTCCGGCTGCTGCAGCAGGGCTGCACCGCCGAAGGCACCCGGCGGCGGGTTGTAGGGCGGATCAGCCAGAATCACAGCGCACTTCCCCGACCAATCCGCCAGCACCCGGCTGGTGTGCTGGGCATCCGCGGTCACAAGGTGCACCTGCCCGCAGGCCAGACCGACGGCTTTCCGCACGACGGCCAGATTTTGCTCAATACAACGCATGTGGGCGGGATTTTTTTCCAGCATCAGCACGGTTCCGGCGCCGCGGCTTAGCGCCTCCAGGCCCAGTGCGCCGCTGCCGGCGAAGAGGTCCAGGACGGTTTTAGCGCTGAGGTCGCCCAAAGAAGCGAACAGCGCCTCTTTGACCCGGTCTTCGGTCGGTCTCAGTGCGCTGCCGGGAGGGGCCTGGAGCCGGATGCTGCGGGCCTTGCCGCTGATGATACGCATAGCATTACACTCCCGTACGCGGAATCCGGAAACGGCTGGCGGCATGGCCGCACTCCGGGCATTGCCGGCTGCGTTCCAGGCGCTTGACTAAGAAAACCCGGCCGCATTTTTTGCACACCATCAGTTGTGAGCGTGAGAGCTCCCACTCGCAGTTATTCTGCCGGAAACGCTCGAGGATGTACAGCAGCGCCAGGATGCTGATCAGCACCAGGGTGTAGATCATCATCCCGTCGGCGATATTGATCATGAAATTCATATCTGCTCGCGGTTATTCGGGTTTCCCGGGGCTGCTCTGCGGCCCCGCCGCTTCTGACACTGCCTGGGCAGGAGGGAAACGCCAGTCGATTTTCAGCAGCCAGTTCCGCCCTGCGTCAGCCTTCTTGCTGGCGACGGGGTTATCCCGGCGCTGCTTTTGGATAAACGCCTGGACCGCCTGCATGGCCAGGGCGTCAAGTTTGCGGCTGCCACTGGACTGTCGGACCTGCACTCTCGGCAGGCCCCGGGGGGCGGGGCTCTGCCACTGCCCTTCGGGGTGCGGCAGCACACCAACCTCCAGAATAGTCGAGCGCTGCAGCAGTGCCTGCTCGGCCAGATACACCGGGTCTGCATACCAGTTCGCGGGCTGCAGCTCGGGCGTATCGCGCAACGGCCCCACCCCTACCACGGTCCAGAATGCCCCGGTGGGCGCGACCATGGGCGGCTTCGGCGGCAGGGTGATGCTGGTGTGGCGGTTCCACTCCTGCCAGATCAGCTCTGCCAGCGGCAGCCCCCGGATGTCCGGATCGCGCCCGTAGTCATTCTGCTGCGGCCAGAACTCGAAAGGCAGCGTCCACTGCGGCAACTCCGGTGGCGGGAATTCAGCCGGCGGGGAGGCGAATTTGGAGAATCCGGTCCGTAGATTGGGCAGCACTGACAGCCTCGGGTCGGCAATGCGGGCCCAGCGTTCCAGTTCGCGCAGGAAGAGCACAGTTTTGCGGGCGGCTGGGTTCGGGGCGGCCAAGCTGAGATTGACCACGGGCAGGAATTCCTTCCGGCCGGGTAGTGGGGCGCTGGTCTGAACCGGCAGTTCCAGGAAATAGAGGGGCAGATGCAGCAGGCTGATCAGGGCAAATGCCAGCAGGAAGCGGCACCAGCCCCGCTCCAGGAACGGCATTTGTGCTGACCGGGGCCGGGTGTTCATGGCGGGGTGCCTCGCGGGGAGAACTGCCGGCTGACATCCCGCCCGGGGCTGTTGGCGGCCAGGTATATATTCAAGCCGTTGCGGCGGGCGATATCCACCACCTGGGCGATGGTCTCGTAGGTGATTTTCTTGTCGGCCCAGACAATAATCATGGGCTTCTGCCGGGTAAGGGCGTTCTCCCGCCCAGCGCTGTTGCTGCTCAACAAGCTGGAGAAAGCGTTGTTGAGGTCCTCGAGTTGCAGGCGCTTGTCATTGAAGAACAGCTCGTCTGCCGACACAACAGTCAGGATGTA
The DNA here is from genome assembly GCA_012515455.1 of Oligosphaeraceae bacterium. Lineage (GTDB taxonomy): Bacteria > Verrucomicrobiota > Lentisphaeria > Oligosphaerales > Oligosphaeraceae > JAAZIZ01. Next base: position 4,652 of record JAAYYJ010000249.1, on the reverse strand, counting down.
TTTATCGGCCGCCTCCAGGTCCAGGGAGGTAAGGGTGGGCAGCGACAGGGAGGTCTCGACCTTGATTCCGGACCAGAATACCAAGCTGTTGCTGATCATAATCATAATCAGCAGGATAAAAAACAGATTCAGCAATCCCACCAAAGCTGGGAAAATGCCGGGCATCTTATTCAGGCTGGTAGTCCATTGCTGCATAGCGCCTCAGTTTTCCGTCGGGGAGTCCGTAGCCTCTTCGACCTCAGGCAGTCCCCGCCCGGTCTGGTTGCTGCTGAGAAAGAACACGATCTCGGAAGCGGCCTTGTGCATCTCCTGGATAATCCAGTTGATTTTTTCCAGCAGGATGAAATAGCACAAGTATGCCAGCACTGACACCAGCAGCCCGGCGGCGGTGCAGTAGAGAGTGCCGCGGATATACCCGCTCAGATCGGGGATGGAAATGAACTGCCCGCCCGCGGCCTTGATCTTCTCAAAAATGCCCATCATTTTGAACAGCGTGCCCAGCAGCCCCAGCACTGGCGCGATATTGCCGATGCAGGAGAGAAGCTTCATATTGCGCTCCAGCCGGCCGATGATCAGGCGGATGGACTCATCCACCGCATAACGGATTTTGGCCTCGCCCTCATCCCAGCGTTCGATGGCAGTGCGGATGACCTCCCCGACTGGGCCGGTCTTGTTGTCGCAATTGGCCACTGCCTCCCGGACATTGCCGTTGCGCAAATGGTTCATCAATCCGCGCAGCAGCTCGTTGGTGTCGACCTTGGTCCGGTGGAAGAGCAACAAGCGCTCCAGGAACAGCAGCAAGGCCAGGAATCCGAAAGCGATGATCACGAACATCAGTGGCCCGCCCTCGCTCAGGAACTCCTGCAGGGCCTGGCTGCTGCCCAGCAGGCGGAGACTGGCGGCCTCCTCTGCCGAAGTGGAGAGCACAGCCGGAACGAACACCTGTACTGTAGCTGGCAATGGAATCATGTTACATCCGCATTCTGGGTTTTACAGGGGCAAAAAGCCGTGCCCTGCTGCCGCGGGGGCAGCGGGGCACGGCCGGGAATCACTTCACCACCGGCGCGGCAATCTCCCCGGCCGCGGGGATGAATTTCTCGTCGGAACGGGGGAGGATTTCTTCCAGTCTCCGGGCCAGGGGTTCGGGGAATCGCTGTTTGGCGAGCATCAGGCTGGTCTTCTGCATCTGCTCCCAGGGGGGCAGTCCGCGTCTTTTTTCGGTCCCTTCGACGAAGCGCTGGTAGTGGTCATAGAGTTGTTTGGCGATGACCACGTAGCTTTCGGCGGTTTCCTGTTCCTCGATAGCCAGCTGGTAATATGCCTGGAGCAGATATCCCTGCACTGTGCCCTGGGCGTGCTGATAGGATGCCGCTTCCATATCTTCGGCCAGCTCCTGGAGCACGAACTCCTCCAGGTTCAGCTTGAAGCGCCCGGGGTTCAGGGCCCGGCCTTTGTCGATGTATTCTTTGGCTTTGCTCTTTTCCCCGAACTTGTACAGACAGACCACCGCATCGACCAGGAAATTCACATACGCGCCTTCGACGTGACTCTCCTCGTAATATTCCTGCACGTCGCGGTAGGCTTTGTCAACGGCATCCACCAGGCTGATATTCGGGGTCATTTCCAGGTGTTCGATGTCCTTCAGGTAGACCAGACGCCCCATCTGGAAGGCGTTGTTCAGGGATTGGAAGATCATCCGGTCGCAGCTCAGGCGTTTGAAGGTATCGATGGCGGAATGCCATTTCTCCTTGCCGCGCTCAGCCCAGTAGATGGCGTGCGCTTCCGGCAGGCGCCATTCCAGATTGCCGTAACGGTCATTGAGCTTCAGCAGCCATTTCGGCTCGAGGCGATATTTGTTGACCATCCAGCGATGGCGCAAACAGAGTTCCACCGGTTCCTTGATGCCGGCTTCCTGCAGCTGCCTGGAGACCTTCTCGGGGATGACCGCCAGATTCCGGAACTCCTGCTCGAACTCCAGGAAATTCTTATAGCCGTTGGCGGCCAGGATATTCCAGAACTCGGGCTGATTTTCCAGCACCGCCTTGAGTTTACTCTCTTCCAGAGGCGCTTTCTGAATTATTTCCCACTGGCCGTAATAATCACCGAAGAGCCGGATCATCTCTTTGGCGAATTCGGTCTTGTAGTAGCGGTTGGCGTCATCGAGGTCCTTGCCCATCTTATGCTGGTAAATCCAGCCCAGCTGCCGGAACAGTTCCGGGTCCCCGGGGTTGAATTCCAGGGCCTCATCCCGGATTAGCTCGATGCCGCGTTTAACCCAGCGCCAGCGGTCTTCGAAGCTGGTGAAGGTCACCGAGACGTTGTAGGCCATATTCCAGGCCAGGAATGCATGCGAACCGGTGAAGCGCGGCTGCAGTTTGACAATCCAGTCGGCCAGCTGCACCATCTCGAAATACTTCCCCTCGTCCTGCATCTTGCTGGACCGCAGCCAGAGCCAGTCCCCCACCAGGCCGCGGAAGCCGCCTAGGGCGACGCTGGTGAAAGCCACCAGCGGCGGGGCGTTTTCCAGGGGGTCCACGTCGGTCAGATGGTTCTCGACCCGGATGGCATTCATCCGTCCCTGAATAAACGACAGCAGTCCGAGCATGGCCACCATGGCCAGGACGAGAACAACAATGGGCCAATAACGATTCTTCATGCGATATTTCCTATCAGCGTTTGATTACCGTACCGAGCTCGCGTTTGGTTAAAATCCAGACCCCCAGTCCGGCGATGAGTCCGGTGCGGATCACGATCAGGTTCAGGAACGCCCTGCCGATGCGGCTGTACTCGACCAGATTGCCTTTAGCCAGATCGGAGGTAGCATCCAGGTCATCGACGGAGACCACCAGGACCCTGACCACCTGGGCGAACTTATGCATCGACTCCTCCATCAGGTTTTTGTAGCGGTAACTGCCGTCTTCGTTGCGCAAAGGCGCACCGATCGCCGCCTGGACACTCATGCCGATAACCAGGTAGGAGATTGCCGCGAACGCCGCCACCGGGGTGGAGAATGCCGACCCGACCGCACAGCCCAGGGCGGCCAGGAAGGCGATCTGGAACAGCGCCAGGACCATCGAGCGGGCGTAATTGCTGAAAAAGCCAGCCACCCGGCACAGGATTACCGGCCGGTCAGCGGCCTGGAAGACCGCCGGAACGGCCTCCACGCCGCCCCACATTTCCTGGGGCAGGTTCACGAAGCGCAGCACCACCTGGTTATTCTGCTCCCGGTCGACCACTGCCGCCGCGCGCACCGGCATTTCCTGGAAGCTGCCGCCGGCGATCCGGAAATCCTGCATTGCGAACGGGGCGCTGACCTGGCTCTTTTCCGCCGGCAGCAGGAATCCCCAGAGACAGGGGATCATTTTCTGATTGGTATCCGTGCTGTCGCCGGAGTACATGCGGTAGCGGATGTACAGCATATCATCATCACTGCTGGTGCTGACATTCGGATAAGTCCAGGTCTTCATATCACCGGGCTTGACTTCGCCTTCCTTGGCGATGACGCTGCGGCGGATTTCGCCTTTGACCGTGCCTTCATTGTGTCCCGCTTCCAGCTCACCGCTGGCCAGGCGCCGGCGGTACTCCTGATTCACCTCGGATTCGAAATCCGGCCGCTGGGGCAGAAACGCCCGGCGGCCCACCATGGTCTCCATTTTCAGACGCGCAATTTCCGCCTCCGAAAAATTGCCCCGTCCCAAGCGCCAGTTGATCAGGGCAAAAATGACCGCTGCGGAGACCAGCAGGATCACCGCATGCATGACAAAGACTCCGGCCCATTTGCCCAGCCAGACCAGCCAGCGGGGGCAAGGTTTGCTGACCACCAGATGGATGTTGTAGGCCTCGATCTCCCGGGACAGCAGTGAGCAGGCCAGCCACAAGGTGGTGGTCGAAATCAGGGCCACCACCACATTCAGCGAATAAGTCAAGGAAATCTGCACCAGTCCCGCCGCGGTGCCGTCCCCTGAAACCGTGGTCGGCAGCAGGAAGACCGCCAGCATGATGACCAGAAAAAGTACATGAAAGACTTTCGAACGCACTGCGGAACGTATGGTCTGAATCATTATTGCGAGAAAAGCCTTCACGGAAACCACCTGTCTGTTTGTTGCCTTACGGTTTGCTGACTTGTAAACCTTATAGTATAATTTTCCGTAATGAATTTTGCAACCCTCGCCAATCATTTTCCCATCCTATCCCGCTGCATCCCGCCGCAGCGCCAGCGCCGCGAACTTGGCTGCCTGGCTTGAAAAACCGCGCGTGTGCTTTATATTAGAGGATTACGGTTTTCGTATTGGCCTGCAATGCACCTACAACAAGGAATGACATTACCACATGAACACGCACGAAGTAGATAGCATGTGCTGTGTGAAACAGGGCTGCTGCCACGGTCCAGCCCCGATTCCGCAGGAAGGACAGTGGACCAAAGTCCGCGAAGTCAAAGACATCTCCGGTTTGACGCACGGTGTGGGCTGGTGTGCGCCCCAGCAGGGTGCCTGCAAGCTGACTCTGAACGTCAAGGACGGTGTGATTCAGGAAGCTCTGGTCGAGACTTTGGGCTGCAGCGGCATGACTCACTCCGCGGCCATGGCCTCGGAGATTCTGCCCGGCAAGACGATTCTGGAGGCTCTGAACACCGACCTGGTCTGCGATGCCAT
>JAAYYJ010000248.1 GCA_012515455.1 Oligosphaeraceae bacterium | reverse complement strand
CTTGCAATGCAGATTGATGGTCTCCAGGTCTCCGGCAGCGGCGCATTGCGGCAGGATGAAGACTTCCTCACCGTACTGCGCCCGGATAATCTGCCGCACTTCGTGCCAGTAGTCGGCAGTCAGATTCCATTCATGCATGGAACACTGCGAGGGACAGGGGACATTGACCACCGCCCCGGTCAGCTTGCCCGCCGGCGTAAAGGTATACAGCAGGTGGATATACGGATCTGCTCCAGCCTCGAAATGGCTGAACTGCGTATCGTTGGTATTGCCGTACATCACGGCATGACCATTAACCATCAAGCCCGGCTTCTGCACCGCATCCGGACGCTGCGAAGTGTCATCAGAATAAACCACCCGGCGGCTGCAGCTGGTGGTGGCATAGCCGAACCCCCAGGCCAGCTGGCCAGGCTGACGACCCTGCCAGGACTCCACAATCGCCAACGCTGACTGCTCGACGAAGAAAACCTGATAGTCCGCACCGGACATCCGAGGCAGCTCACAGGGAAAATCGTCCGGGCCGCTCTGCAGGTCCCCGCCAGTATGCGCGTGGGTGACGTTGAAGATAATTTTTCCGGCTGGCAGGGCAGAGTCCTTCTGCCGGACCGCCTCCCGGATGCGCCGGACGATATCCGCCTGGATGCCTACGCCGTCAATGGACAGGAAAATGGCTGCGTCTTCGCCGTTGTCCAGGGTCAGGGCGGTGACCATCACCGGGTCCTTGACCTTCTCTGACAGGCGCAGATAAAACTGCCCGCGAATTCCCACCGGCTGATCCGTGGAGACATCCCGCCGGCTCCACCCGACCAGAACTTGCTTCTCGTCCATGTTGGTCCTTTCCTGCTCGCTCTTGCCCGCTCAAGGTTTTAAGGCATAGCTGATGCCGCTGCTGTTGCCCCAGTAGGTGTTGGTGCTGAATTCCTCACTCTTTTTCGCCTCGACGTGGAAATCCGCCCACAGGGCGTTGGCCATCCCCGAATGCCGTCCATCCAGCCGGGAAGTGACGCTGGCGGTGGTTTTAAAGGGATAGGTGTTGGCAGAGAAGGCAGTGCTGCCCCAGGAATCCACAAAATACATCTTCTGGCCGGGTTTCTTGATATGGGTGAGGCGGGTGTAGAGCTCGTTGCCGGTGTTCTGCACCGAGGCATGCGTGGTGCGCAGGTAGAAGTTGATGGCCCGGCAGCTGTGGTAATACCAGTAGGTGGAGGAGCCGGAGATATAGATGGCATCCGCGGGATTGTAGGACGGACACCAGTACACATGCACATCACTGGGGCGCTTGGCATAAATAAAACTGGAACCCAATGGGGTCCTGGCCCGCAAATACGGCGAGAGGTCTTCGATAAACTTGCCGCTGGACTGCATCATCCCCGGGAACCAGTCCTCGTGCTCGTCGATATACATCTGCACCGCCATGCCGACTTGCTTGAGATTGCCGCTGCAGGTCACCTGCTGGGCTTTCTGCCGGGCTTTGCCCAGGGCCGGCAGGAGCATCGAAGCCAGCACTGCAATAATGGCGATGACGACCAGTAGTTCAATCAGGGTGAAGCGTGTAGTGCGCATCTTAGTTCTCCGGTTAACCGTTGTCTTGTTACTGCAAAACTTGACAGCAGATACAATAATCGCCGTATCGCTGTTGTCAAGAAGAAAACTCAGGAAATATCCGCAACCGGACCATTCTAGCCCGGAAGTCAAAATTGCCAGAAATTCCCCCGGTGCGGATGAATTTTCCCGCCCGCGGAATATATTTACAGCATATTCCATTGCCCGACAGGGATGGATGCTAAGCAACCAAACTCCAACCGAAAACCGGCAAACATGAAAAAAATCTGCACTGCCCTCCGGGTTGCACTACTGACCTTAGGCATCATCTCCGGGGGATATGGCCGCGACGGGCAGCCGCTCAGCATTATGATCAGCCAGGAAGCCCCGGCGGTGGTCCGCTTTGCCGCCGCCGAGCTGCAGGAATATCTGCAGCGAATCTCCGGTCAAGAATATCCCATCCTCAGCGATGAGACCGCACTGCCCGGCGGTGGGATGTTCCTGGTCGGGCAGAGCAAATACACCGCCGCCCTGGGTATCCCGGAAAAATTTTCCGCCGAGGCCTACATCATCAAATCGGCCGGCGGGAACCTGGTGCTGGCCGGCGATGATCTGGACCAGGGCAAAAGCACTCTCCTGCCCTTCGATTACCGCACCACCAGGAAAGGCAGCCTCTTTGCGGTCTACGATTACCTGCAAAAGTTTCACGGTCTGCGCTGGTTCTGGCCCGGTACGGACGGCGAGGTGGTCCCCGCTGCCGAGCACATCGTCATCCCCGAGGCTGCAGATATCTACGCTGAACCCGCCTTCCTGTGGCGGCATATCTTCTGGGTCAAGGGCACGGACGAATACCCGCAGGAAGTCTTCGACCGGGAAATTCCTCTATGGTGCATGCGCAACCAAATGGGGCTGGCCATCGGCTCGCCCTGGAGTTTCGCTCACAGCTGGGGAAGCCTTCTGACCAACCGCTATTTTGACAGCCACCCGGAATACTATGCCCTGGTCAACGGTAAACGCACCCCAATGCTGAAACCCTACATGGGCCGGCAGGTCTGCACCAGTAACCCCGCGGTGGTGCAAATCTTCGCCGACCAGATCAGAAAGGACCGCCCCCAAACCGATGCCGCGATTGTCTCCATCAGCCCCAATGACGGGCTG
>JAAYYJ010000027.1 GCA_012515455.1 Oligosphaeraceae bacterium | reverse complement strand
TGGCAGTTCCGCGCGGCCTGGCCGGAATACTGGGTCTGCGAGCTTGCCGGTGTGCGCTTCCGACTCCAGGCCACCGATTTCGGGCATGTCGGAGTGTTTCCGGAACACGCCCTGGGATGGCAAAAAATGCGGGCCCTGGCAGCACAGCAGCCGGACGGGAAACTGAATATCCTGAATCTCTTCGCGTACTCCGGAGGCGCAAGCTTGGCCCTAGCCCAGGCGGGCTGCACCGTCTGTCACCTGGACGCATCCCCCAAAATGGTCGATTGGGCCCGGCAGAACGCAGCCTTGAACCACCTGGAAGACGCACCCATCCGCTGGATTGTCGATGACGTGCAGAAATTTTTGCAGCGTGAGTCGCGGCGTGGTCGCCGTTATGATGGTGTAATCCTGGACCCGCCCAGCTTTGGCCGGGGCAGCAAGCAGGAATTATTCCAGATTGACCAGCATGTCCTGGACCTCCTCGGGCTGACCCGGCAGGTCCTGTCTCCCCACGGAGCCTTTGTCTTCTTCAGCTGCCACACCCCCGGCTATACACCCCTGGTGCTGACTCACCTGCTGACTCAAGGTCTGCCGCCCGGCCATATTGAGGCTGGGGAGCTGGTTCTGCCGGCGGAGGGCAGCACCCTGCCGGTCCCCAGCGGCACCTACGCCTTCTGGCAGCAGAATCCCCCCTCCACCCCCGGCGGCGGTGGCAGGGCGGTTTAAGCCAGCCACTCGGACAAATGTCGGGCCACGAAAGCGTCGTCATGCAAATGCGGATACGCATCGTGGACGCGCGTAATTTCCTCCGCCTGCCCGGGTGATAGCACCTCTTTCGGATTCAGGCACCAGGTGCCAGGCAGCAGCCCCTGCCGGCGCAGCACCTCGTGGATGCCGGGAATGCAGCCGGCAAAAGAGTGCGCGGGGTCAAAGAAAGCTGCGTTGGCATCGGTGATTTCGGCGGCCCGGGTCAACAGTTCGGCGGGGATATCAGCATTCCGGTCAGTCAAGGTATGGACTTCCCGCAGCAGCTCCACCGCTTTAGCAGTCCAGCAGCACCAATGTCCCAGCAAGCCCCCGCGGATGCGGATTTTCCGCAACCCTTTGGTGGTGTTGATTTTATACTCAGTCAGCAAATCCACCACGATATTATCGTCATTGCCGGTATACAGGGTGATATCCCGTCCGGACTCCGCCAGCGCCCGCACCACATCGAAAGTCTGATAGCGGTTGAAGGGCGCCATCTTGATGGCCAGGATGTTGTCCAGACAGCAGAAATCACGCCAGAATTCATAGGGCAGAATCCGTCCACCGACACTGGGCTGGAGATAAAAACCGATAATGGGTATTTTCTCTGCCAAGATGCGGCAATGCTCCAGCATGGCCGGCAGCCCATCCTGGGCGAAGGCGGCCAGGCTCAGCAATCCGGCATCGTAGCCGTTCTGCAACGCGAAATCGGCTTCCTTCAGCGCCTGAGCTGACTTGCCGCAAATGCCGGCCACCTTGAGAATGCGCCGGCCACTGTCGCGGCAGTATTCGTCGATAAAGCTGCTGGTCTCCCGCAACACCGGCTCAAACAGTCCGATTTCCGGTCTGCGGATTTCGAATTGGGTAGAGTGCACTCCGACCGCGATGCCGCCGGCTCCGGCGGCGATGTAGTAGCGGCAGAGCGCCCGCTGATACCGGGGCTGGAATTGCCGTTGTGCATTCAGGGCCAGGGGCATAGCCGGAATCACGGTGCCCTGGCGCACGGCCACCAGCACGGCTGGATCAATTTGAGCAATGGACTTCATAAAACTCCCGCGGATAAATGTGCCGGCCGGCAATTCAGCGCACCCGCACACCGTTTTGTTTCAGATATGCTTTCAGTTCCGGAATATCAATCAAGTGGTAGTGAAAAACCGAGGCCGCCAGCAGTATTTTCGCCCCAGCCTGGACCGCTTCCAGGAAATGTTCCTTCTTCCCCGCCCCGCCGGAGGCCACTATTTTGGCCTGGCAGACACTGGCCATCGCCGCAATGACTTTCAAGTCATAGCCGGTCTTGACGCCGTCAGCGGCCTTGCTGGTGGGGAGGATAGTCGTGACACCATAGTCATTGACCTTTTTGGCCCATTCGACCGCATCATAGCCGGTGGCGGTGCGCCCGCCGTCAATATAGACCTCATAGCCAGAGGGCAGACTGGGATTCACATCCACATCGATGGCGACCGTGACTGCCGCCGGACCAAAGGCCTTGAGCAACTGGATAATCAACTCCGGCTGCCGGAAAGCCGCGCTGCTGGTGGAAATTTTGTCCGCGCCGGCCTGCAGCACCTTCCCCGCTATGCTGACATCGGAGATGCCACCGCCGACGGTAAACGGGACGGTGCAGACCTCGGCCACGCGCTTTACCACCTCGACCATGGTCGAGCGGTTCTCCACGGTGACAGTAATATCCAACAAGGCCAGTTCATCTGCGCCGGCCAGACAGTAGGCGCGGGCGCACTCGACCGGATCACCGGCATCCGCGATATCGACAAAATGGACGCCTTTGACCACCCGCCCGTTGCGCATATCCAGACAGGGCATGATTATTGCTTCGGCTGACATTGACTGACCTTTCTCTATTGTGAAATATTTCGCTCTGGCCTCTCAGGGAAAACTGCAGGCAGCACCCCCGGGATTAAAGTATTAATCTAATCTTCCCCAGAAAAAAAACAACTTTCGTCGTTGCAAAAACAACCAAGGGCTTTATATTTATGCCGTAAGTTGCCAGGTGACATAAAAAACATCAAGCTTGAGGATGGAAAATGAAGCAGCGCTTTGCCTTTACCTTGATCGAACTCCTGGTGGTCATCGCCATTATTGCGGTGCTCGCCTCCACGCTGCTGCCGGCTTTAAGCAAAGCCCGGGCCAAGGCCCAGGACATCGCCTGCCGTTCCAACCAGAAACAGCTGGGCGTTGGCGTCTTGAATTATGGCGATGACTGGAACGACTTCATTCCTTTCGCCTACGAAAACGGGGCCGGGAAATTATGGTCCGGCTATGCCGGGCGCAATGGCAAGGCCTGGTACTGCCGCATTGGCGCCTATTTCAACATGCCGCCTTATGACTGCTACCGCCTCTGCCAGCTGGGCTCCACTCAGGTCTATGCCAAAGCCGGAGAAGTCGGGTCTATACCCTTCAAATGCCCCTCCTCGCCGGATAAAAGATTCGGCTACGCACCCTCGATAACTTCTTCCGGCGCGAACACCGCTGCCTATTTGGTGGATGAGACTTTGCTTCTTTACAACCCGAGTTTCCGGCACGTCAGGAAGCCCGGCAGCAAAGTCTTTCTGTTTGACTCCTATGACGCCAGCGACTACAACTTTTTTCAGAATCCCTGGCTGACAGGGATACTTCTCGATCGCCACAATAACGGCATGAATTTCCTCTATTTCGACGGTCACGTCGACTGGATGCCAACCGCACAGGTCAAGACCAACACCAGCATTTCGCCCTACAGCGCCGCCTACAGCGGCATCTTCGGCAGCTTCTCCAGATGAATCTGCCACCAGGGCCGGCCATCCCGCCGGCCTTCTTTTTCCCTCGCCTCGAAATACCCATTTGAAATCAATGCTTAAGCAGATATGGCCACTACCCAGGAAAAGATTCTGACCGCCGCCTGTGCAGTTTTTGCGCAGCACGGTTATCACGCCGCCAAGACCCAGGACATCTGCTCGCTGGCGGATGCAAATGTCGCGTCCATCAGTTACTATTTTCGGGGCAAGGCGAATTTATATCTTGCGGTCTGGGAAGACCTTTTCCAAGGCGAGGCGGTGCGTCTGAATCGTGAGCTGCAGCGCTCCCCTGATGCACGGGAAAAATTATGCTCCTTGATTCGCACCAGCGTTCAGTCCATCGTGGGTGATGGCAGGATGTCCTGTTTTGCCAAGATTGTGCACTATGAGACTAGCAGCCCCAGTCCGCTGCATTTGGAATTGATGAGCCGGTATTTGGAGCCGATCCAGGGGTGGTTTACCGCCGTGATCGCGGATTATCTCGGTCCTTTGACTGACGATAAGACCCTGAAATGCTGCCTGCTCTGTGTTCATGGCCCTTTGTTGGACCTGATGAACTTCCGCTTGAAATGGGAGCGCCTGCAGCAGGACAGCAATCTGCGGCAGCATCCGCTGTACAACCTGCGTCCGGCCTTTATGGATAATCCGGAGCCGCTGATAGCGCAGATGCAGAAATACAGCCTTGGGGGCCTGGATGCGTTCCGCAGTACCGCCGCCGCCCCCGCGGTTGGGCAGAAAACTCCCGCGGGGGGATTGCTCTGAGCGGTCAACCGTCCGTCAGATCAGAGCAGCGTCACTCTTTCCAGGATCGCTTCGAGGTCTTCTGGCAGTCCGGGATGGTGAGCGAAAGCATGGTGGTCTCCCCCCACTCCCAGCAGCACGTGATACGGGCTGCCGTGGTTATCCGAACCGCCAGTGCAAAGCAGTTTATGTTGGTGAGCATAGCTGCGGTAGAATTTGCTCATTTCGCAGCCAAAACCGGAATGCGAACACTCAATACCGTCAAATTGCAGTTCCTCCCGCAACGCGTCCATGCGGGACTGGTCGCAAATTTTGAAATATCCCTTGGGATGAGCAATAAACACCACCCCGCCTAATTTGCGGATCAGCGGCAGAACGCCTTCGGCTTCCGGATATGGGATGCGGTAGCCCTCATCCCAGCGCTTCTTCTCCAGACGGATAAATTCGTCCTGACTTTTGATCCAGCCATTGAGGAGCAGCGTCTTGCGCCAGATGCCGTTCTGGACGTGAGTGATGCCCTGCTTCTCGATACATTTCCGGGGCCGATACATCTGCAGGAGCGTCTGCCGGAATTCGCGGTCGGCTGGGACCCCTTCCTTGACATAGAACGCTGAGAGCATATCACCGTAATCGCACTGCCATTTCCGATAGCGGGCAAAAACGGCTTCCAGTTCGGGCGGGGTGGGGACGGGCAGATTGAGACAGACCAGGTCCACCGAACCGATGGAGCAGGTCACCGTCATCTCGGCGGAGGGGATATAGCGGACCTGAGGGAACTGCCGGGCGGCTTCCTGAATATCCTCCCAGGAGTCCATGGTCTGGTGTTCGGTAATGGCGATGGCCCGCAGTTTCAGGCGCTGGGCTTCCTGAAAATATTGCTTCACGGATGCTGTGGCATCGTAGCTCCAATGCGTATGCAGATGTAAGTCAAAACACGCTTGGGGGTGCGGATAATGCATAGCCATACTAATCCTTTTCTTGTTTTATCCGGGGCCTGCTCCCCGGGGGGTCGGAGCTTTTCCCCAACTGGGCGCAACGGCACAATGACGGGATAGGGGCAGGAATTCAGGATTTACTGCCGTCCGCCGCCGGCTTATTGGCCTCTGCGGCCGCGGAGCTGGCGCAGTTTTTCAGCACACAGTCCAGGATATGCGCTGCCGCGATGGTGATATGCCCGGTAGAGAACCCTGCTGATGCCAGCTCGCGGTGGAAAGACTCTGCCAGCAGCCGCACGACTTTGATCGGGTTGCTGATGCTGTTCACCATCAGGCGCTCGGCGGCATTGCCGTTGGCTGCTTCATGTTCCGCAGCTTTGAGCAACTCCCGGGAGTTCAGAGCGAAACGCTGCGACAGGAGGTCAGTAGCCTTGGCATTCTCGATAATCAGGGAGGCGAACGGTCCGAGCAGCGCGAACAGGTTGCGCCGGATCGGGTCCTTGGTGGTGGAACTGTCGTGGGCGCCGCCGGTAATCAGGTGTCCGATGCGCATGCCCTTGAACTGAATCGGCATAGCAATAATCGGGAACTTGATGTCTTTGATGCCGGAATCCACCCAGTTGATCTGATGGATGTTCCGCAAGCGCCAAAGGATGCTCTGCAGCCGGTCGGGCACCTGCAGGGGCTGCCCGACGCAGAAGCTCTCGCTGTCCAAACCAATCGCAGCGCGGATGATAAAGCACTGATGCTCTTCATCAATCTGCAGGAAAGCCGCCTGCTCGGTCTCCATCAGGCGGCAGGTCATCCGGATGATGCGGTTCAAACCCTCATCCAGAGTCATGGGAATGGTCAGTGCCTCAGATAAAATCTCCAGCACATCAAGATTATTTTCCAAGCCGTTTCTGCTCATTCGAGGTTCCTTTCAGGTATATTCAGGCATCTTGGCTGCGCACGCCTGCCCAGCCCACCTGCAGCCCAGTGCTCAGCGCCGACACTGCTGCCAGCCGATAATCTGCAGCAGTGCATTTTCTAAAGCAACTGCAGCGGCAGTGGAGGAGCTGACCGTCTGCCAGAGTGCATCCCGGAGAATTCTGATTGCCTGAATCATTTCATGAGGACTGTAACGCTCGGCCTGTTCAGCCAGCTTCATCACCCGGTAGGGATGCATACCCGTGATTTCCCGGCGATTCTTGCTTTTTTTCTCCGCAGGCAGCGCTTCGAGATATAGTTTCAGGGCAGTCGGTGTGGCCAGGCGGTTCTCGTGCATAAACACTAAGATGCGCAACGATTGCCGGAAAAATCCCGCTGCGCTCATAATCAGCGACCGGGCAGTCTGGTCCGGATTTTTGCTTTGGGAGACCAGGCTGTCAGCTACTGCCAGGGACTTCTGCAAGTCGCGCTGCCCCAAGGCTTCTGCTACAGCCCAGGACTGTTCTTCGCCGCGTCCCACACAGACTTGCTGGACATCGGCAAGAGTCACTTCCTTATCAGTTCCGCCAATATAGCAGATGATTTTTTCCAGTTCGCTGTCAATGGCGGCACTGTCTCCGCCGAGTACATCAAGCAAGTATTCGCAGACCGGTGGAGGCAGCTGCAACCCCTTCAGCTGGGCCGCTTGCTGCAGAATCGCAGTCATTTCGTCATGCCCGCGGGGACGGCTCAGGTCCGGACGGGCAAAGACCCGCACTTCACCCTGTGCGCTGCAGGCCTTGTACAAAGCCTTGCGGCCATCGCAGTTCGGGCCGTCAAGAATCAGCGTCAGATAATCCGGCAGGCCCGCTTGAATCAGCGCCGACAACTCGCGCAGAGCCACTGCCAGCGGGGCATTGGCTTTGGCATCGCCTTCGCTCGCAAAGGCACTGCTGTGTTTCAGCCATACGGTCTTATGGTCACCCATAAACGGCGGCGACATTATTGACCGGACCAAGGTCCGCAGGGTCTCGTGGTTCGCCCCGGTATCGC